>DATMUX010000675.1:0-12328 GCA_035563695.1 Acidimicrobiia bacterium | reverse complement strand
TGGCCGCGAAGGGATGCCACGCGGTGACGTTCTCGGAGAACCCGGCCGGCCTCGGCATGCCGAGCATCCACACCGACGCGTGGGATCCGCTGTTCGCGGCGTGCAGCGACACCGAGACGGTGCTGTGCTGCCACGTCGGCTCCTCCTCGAAGAGCGCGTCGACGTCACCCGACGCGCCGGCCCCGGTTCCGATGAACCTCTCGTCGGTCATGGCGATCTACACGCTGGGCGACCTGTTGTGGGCGTCGTTCTGGCATCGCTTCCCGACGCTGCGGTTCGCGTTGACCGAGGGCGACGTCGGTTGGATTCCCTATTTCCTCTGGCGCGCGGAGCACACGTTGCAGCGCCACAACGGTTGGATGCGCCACGACCCGCCCCAAGGCCTGTCGCCGACGGAGCTGTTCCGGGAGCGCATCCTCTGTTGCTTCATCAACGACCGCATCGGCGTCAAGCTGCTCGACGAGCTGAACGTCGACAACGTGTGCTGGGAGAGCGACTATCCCCACTCCGACAGCTCGTGGCCCGACGCGCCCGAACGCGCGGCCGAGTTGTTCGCAGGTGTCGACGGCGACGTCGTCGACCGGATCACGCATGCGAACGCGCTGCGGCACTACCGGTTCGACCCGTTCGCGATCCGGCCGCGATCGCGCTGCACCGCCTCGGCGCTGCGCGCCGAGGCGCCCGGCGTCGACGTGGTCACCCGGGTCGGGCGGCCCGCCGACGCGCGCGACCTCGAGGCGTGGCAGCGCCTGACCAGGCGCTGACGGATCGATCCGCGGATCCGCGGGGCTCGCCGGGGTCGCGGTTCGCGGAGATCCCGGGGCGGAGTACGATGGTCGGCATGCTCGCCGAGATCATCGGGCCCGACATCCTGATCGTCCTCGTCGTCATCCTCGTGCTGTTCGGCGGCTCGCAGCTGCCCAAGCTCGCCCGGGGCCTCGGTTCGGCCCAGCGCGAGTTCAAGAAGGGCCTCGAGGACGGCGCCGCGGACGACAAGGCCGACAAGGCCGACAAGAAGTCCGAGTAGCCGTTCCCCGGCCGAGCCCGGCTCGGTCCGTGCGGCGCGTCGCGCGGGTGACCCGCGCGCTCGAGTTCAGCGCGTCGCGCCCGTTTCGCGCTCGTCGGCCAGCGCTCGCAGCGCGTCGCGCACGCTGAGCATCCCCGCGGCCACGCCGTCCTCCATCACGGGGAGGTGCCGCACCTCGGCGTCGAGCATCCGGTGCACGGCATCGAGCAGATCGTCGCCCGGCGCGACCGTGATGAGCTCTTCGGCCATCACATCCTCGGCCGTCGTGCGGTCGGAGCCCGCGCCCTCGGCGATCGCGCGGATGATGTCACGTTCGGAGATCAGGCCGATCGTTCCGTGCGGCCCGCGCACGAGCGCCGCGCCGATCGACTCCTCCATGAACGTCACGGCCACGTGACGCAACGAGTCGTTCGCGTGCACGTACACGACGGGTTGCGTCATCAGCCGCTGCACCCTGTCCTTGCCGTCGATGTCCATGGTCACTCCCCGGGCCGCCGGTCGTTCCGGTCTGTCCCGAGCGTGCTCCCGATGACGCCCGGGGACTAGGGACGTTGGTCCCGCGTGTCGCGGCGCGCGCTCCATTCCGGAGGTGGCGGGTCGGCGCGCTTGGCCGCCGCGCCGAACAGTCTCGGGATCTCGTGCGCGTAGTCGCCGGCGGTGAAACCGCGATCGAATCGTTCGAGGGTGCTGTCGACCTTCCACGCGCCGACGTGCTCGAGGGTGCCGCCGCGCACCTGGAACGTCTGCCCCGAGATCCAGCCCGCCTCCGGCGACGCGAGGTACGCGCCGAACTCGGCGACGTGCACGGGGTCGGCGCGATCCCACGTCTCCCCGCGTGCTTCGGCACCCGCGATCGCCCGCGCGGTGCGCCAGCCGATCTGGGCGAGGCGCGTGTTCGCGCCCGGCATGATCGTGTTCGCCGTCACGCCGTAGGCGCTCATCTCGGTGGCGACCGCCTCGGTGAACGCCTGGACGCCGGCCTTGGCCGCGACGTAGTTCGACTGGCCCGCGCCGCCGTAGACGAGCAGGCCGGTCGCGGTGTTGATCAGGCGGCCGTACGTGCTCCCGTGCTGCTTCGCCTGCGCGCGCCAATAACGGCACGCGGGCCGGGAGACGACGAACGTGCCGCGCAAGTGCACGCGGATCACGTCGTCCCATTCCTCGTCGCTCAGGTTGAAGACCATGCGCGGGCGGCCGAAGCCCGCGTTGTTGATCACGACGTCGAGCCGGCCCCACGTGTCGAGCGCGACCTGCACGAGCTCGTCGCCGACGCGCGCGTCGGCGACGTCACCGCGTCGCGCGACCGCGGCGCCGCCCGCGTCGGTGATCTCGCGCGCGACGTCGGCGGCCGGATCCTCGCCGGTCGGCGCGCCGTCGGTCGCGACGCCCGCGTCGTTCACGACGATGCGCGCGCCGTAGCGCGCGAGCGTCCGTGCGTACGCGCGTCCGATGCCGCGGCCCGCGCCGGTCACGATCGCGACCCGCTCGTGGAGATCGATCACGTTGCGTCCCCCATGGCCCCGCCCCTCCAAACTTGCGTGAGTGAACCACCTCGGCGGTGGTTGTGTCACGCAGGTTCGCCGAGCTGAGTGGTGTGGGCGGCGTCTTCGACGGTCAGGCCGACTTCTTGGCCGTAGGAGAGCTCGAGGTTGTGGCCGTCGGGGTCGACGACGTAGGCCCAGTAGCCGACGGGCGGGCCCGAGTCGAATGGCCCGAGCACCGTGCGGCCCTCGGCGCGTGCTCGCGCGCACACGTCGTCGATCTCGGCCCGGCTCGCGAGCCCGACGCCGAGATGGCAGTACGCACCTCCGAGGCGCGCATCGAGGCTCGGTACTTCGATGAGGACGATGACGAACGGGCGAGTGAGATCGCCGATCCATGCCACCGACGTACCCGTCTCGGCGTCGGTACGACGGTGCACGACCCGCATCGCCGCATACCGCTCGTAGAACTCGAGGCTCGCGGCGAGATCCGTGACGGGCAGCGCGACGTGCGTGAGACCCCGATCGACGGTCACCGGTGGATGGTAGATCGGGCGGCTCGCCGTTCGGGTCCCACTACACTCGTGCTTCCTTATGCAGAGCACCGTCGAACCCGTCGTGCCCGTGGAGCCGGATACAGCCGGCCATCCGGCCGGCGATGTTGCCGGCGATGTTGCCGGCGAGGAGACCGGCGGCGCCGCGACCGCGGCCGCGGGTCCGTCCAACAAGGTCAAGCTCCACATCAGCGTGCCCGCCGACGAGTTCGACAAAGCGCTCGACGCGGCGTTCCGCAAGCTCGCACGCGAGGTGCGCATCCCGGGTTTCCGGCCGGGCAAGGCGCCCCGCCGGCTCCTCGAAGCACGCCTGGGTACCGAGGTCGCGCGCGAGCAGGCGCTGCAGGACGCGCTTCCGCAGTACTACGTCGACGCCGTCAATGAGCACGACGTCGACGTCATCGCACCGCCCGAGATCCAGATCACCGCGGGTCAAGATGAAGGCGACGTCGAGTTCGACGCAGTGGTCGAGGTGCGGCCGCAGGTGAAGTTGCTCGGTTACGACGAGTTGCGCGTCGAGCTGCCGATCACACCCGTCACCGACGCCGACGTCGACAAGCAGGTCGACGCGCTGCGCGAGCGGTTCGCCGATCTCGAGGACTCCGAGTACCCGCTGATCGACGATGCATACGCGACGATCGACATCTCCGGCACGATCGACGGCGAGCCCGTCGAGGGGCTCACCGCGACCGACTTCTTGTACCGCGTGGGTTCGGGAATGGTGGTCGACGAGCTCGACGACCAGCTGCGCGGAACGCGCCCGGGCGCGATCCTCGAGTTCACGACCGCGCTGCCCGACCGTTTCGGCGAGCTTGCCGGTCGCGACGTCAAGTTCCGCGTGATGGTGAAAGAGGCCAAGCAGAAGGTGCTCCCCGAGGTGACCGACGAGTGGGTCTCCGAGGCGAGTGAGTTCGACACGGTCGACGAGCTGCGCGCCGACGTGCGCAAGCGTCTCGACACGATGCAGCGCCTGCAGGGGCAGATCGCGGTGCGCGACAAAGTGCTCGAAGCCGCGGCCGATCTCGTGCCGATTGACGCCCCGTCGACGCTCGTCGACAGCGAGGCGCGCCGGCGCATCGAAGACCTCGCGCACCGGCTCTCCCACCAGGGCGTCACGATCGAGCAGTACCTCGAGGGCACCGGCCAGGAGGTCGAGCCCTTCGTCGAGGACATCAAGGCCGGCGCGCGCCGGGCCGTCCTCGCCGATCTCGCGCTGCGCGCGGTCGTCACTCAGGAGGAGATCACCGTCGGCGACGACGAGGTCGACCGCGAGGTGCAGGAGATCGCGCAGCGGGCCAAGCAGAAGCCCGAAAAGGTGCGGCGCGACCTCGAACGGAGTGGTGCGCTGGAGACGGTACGCTCTGATGTAGCGCGGGGTAAGGCGCTCGAGTTCCTGGTCGAGCACGCGAGCGTGGTCGACGAGGAGGGCAACACCATCGACCTGACCGTCGACCCCGCGCCCGAGCACGACGAACACGATCATCACCACGAACACGACCACGACGAACACGACCACGACCACGAGCACGAGGAGTCCGAGGCGTGAGCCGAATCCCGAACGTCCGTAACGAGTACCTCCCGGTCCCGCGATTCATCCAGGACACGCCGCGCGGGCGCATGGAATGGGATCCGTACTCGCGGCTCGCGAACGACCGGATCATCTTCTTGGGCACGCCGGTCGACGACTCCGTATCGAACCTGTTGATCGCGCAGCTGTTGATCCTCGAGTCGGAAGATCCCGACAAGGACATCATCATGTACATCAACTCGCCGGGCGGCGAGATCACGGGGTTGTTCGCGATCTACGACACGATGCAGTACATCAAGCCCGACGTGCAGACGTGCTGCATCGGTCAGGCCGCATCGGCCGCGGCGGTGCTGCTCGCATCCGGTGCACCGGGCAAGCGCTTCATCCTCCCGCACGCCCGTGTGCTGATCCACCAGCCCCACGGCGGCGCGTCCGGACAGGCCGTCGACATCGAGATCCAGGCGAAGGAGATCGTCCGCATGCGCGAGCTGCTCGACGAGATCCTCGCGTTCCACACCGGCCAGCCTCTCGACCGGGTGCGCAAGGACACCGACCGCGATTTCATCATGAGCGGGCTGGAGGCCAGGGACTACGGCATCGTCGACGAGATCCTCACGAACCGGGAGCTCGCTGCGGTACCGTCAGCTGAGGGCACGAGCTAGGGGGACGGTGACGTGGCGAAGTTTGCGGGAGACGACAGCGCAGCGACCGGACGGGAGCGGAGCGTGGAGTCGACCGGGAGTCACGCGATGAACGCACGAGCCGGGGGTTGCTGACGTGGCCAAATTCGGAGACGGCGGCGACCTGCTGAAGTGCTCGTTCTGCGGGAAGAGCCAGAAGCAGGTCAAGAAGCTGATCGCCGGTCCCGGCGTGTACATCTGCGACGAGTGCATCGATCTCTGCAACGAGATCATCGAAGAGGAGCTGTCGCAGAGTACCGAGGTCCGCTTCGACGACCTCCCCAAGCCGCGTGAGATCTACGACTACCTGAACGACTACATCATCGGGCAGGAGCAGGCGAAGAAGATCCTGTCGGTCGCCGTCTACAACCACTACAAGCGCGTACAGGTCGGCGCATACGGCGACCCCGACGTCGAGCTGCAGAAGTCGAACATCTTGCTGATCGGCCCCACGGGCTGCGGCAAGACGCTGCTCGCGCAGACGCTCGCGCGCATGCTGAAGGTTCCGTTCGCGATCGCCGACGCGACCGCGCTGACCGAAGCCGGCTACGTCGGCGAGGATGTCGAGAACATCCTGTTGAAGCTCATCCAGGCCGCCGACTACGACGTGAAGAAGGCCGAGACCGGCATCATCTACATCGACGAGATCGACAAGATCGCGCGCAAGGCCGAGAACCCGTCGATCACGCGCGACGTGTCGGGCGAGGGTGTGCAGCAGGCACTGCTCAAGATCCTCGAGGGGACGACCGCGTCGGTGCCGCCCCAGGGCGGCCGCAAGCACCCGCACCAAGAGTTCATCCAGATCGATACGACGAACATCTTGTTCATCTGCGGCGGTGCGTTCGCCGGCCTCGACCGGATCATCGAGGCACGGGTCGGCAACCGCGGCATCGGGTTCGGCGCCGATATCCGCCGCGGCGACACGCCGGCGGAGACGGGCCGGTTCCTCGCCGACGTGCTGCCCGAGGATCTGTTGCGGTTCGGGTTGATCCCCGAGTTCGTCGGCCGGCTCCCGGTCGTCGGCGTCGTGCACAACCTCGACAAGGACGCGCTGATGCGGATCCTGGTCGAGCCGAAGAACGCGCTCGTGAAGCAGTATCAGAAGTTCTTCCACTTCGACGACGTCGACTTGGTGTTCAGCGACGACGCGCTCGATGCGATCGCCGACGAGGCGCTGAAGCGCGGCACGGGCGCGCGCGGCCTGCGCGCCATCCTCGAGGAGGTCCTGCTCGAGGTGATGTACGACCTGCCGTCGCGCACCGACGTCGTCAAGTGCATGGTCGACAAGGAAGTCGTGATGCGCAAGGTGACGCCCACGCTCGTCACCGAAGACGAATCCCGCCGCAGCGCGTAGCCGGGGAGCGCCCGAGCGCGTCACCAGCGTTTTGGCGACAACGCGTACACGCGTGGTGCACTTCGTGTCGCCAAAACCGCGGTGTCGCGGCCGAGGCGTGCCGGTTCAGCTCCCGTCGGGTGCGGCGTACTTCCTGGAGCGGCGATGACCGATCATGCGGTGGTGATCGCAGGAGGCGGGCCGACCGGGCTGATGTTGGCGGGCGAGCTGGCGTTGGCCGGAGTCGACGTCGTCATCGTCGAGCGACGCGTCAGTCAGGCTCTCGACGGATCGCGAGCCGGGGGTCTTCACTCCCGCACGATCGAGGTGCTCGATCAGCGCGGTATCGCGCAACGGTTCCTCTCGGCGGGGCAGATCACCCAGATCCAGATGTTCGCCCAGATCCCCTTGCACATCAGCGACTTCCCGACACGTCACAACTACGGACTCGCGCTCTGGCAGAGCCACGTCGAGCGCATCCTGGCCGGCTGGGTCGATGAGCTCGCAGTTCCGGTGGTTCGGGGCTGCGAGGTGGTGGGCTTCGCCCAGGACGACACCGGTGTCGATGTCGAGCTCTCGGGCCACACGTCGCTTCGTGGCGAGTACCTCGTCGGGTGCGACGGCGGACGCAGCCTGATCCGCAAGGCGGCCGGGATCGACTTCCCCGGGTGGGGCCCTTCGACCAGCTGGTTGATCGCCGAGGTCGAGATGGACGAGCAGCCGGAGTTCGGCATGCGCCGCGACAGCGCCGGTACCCATGGCCTCAGTCGGAGGGAGGACGGGGAGCCGATTCGGGTTCTCCTCACGGAACGACACCTCGAACATCGCGGAGATCCCGGCTTAGGAGAGCTCCGCGACGCACTCGTCGCCGTGTACGGGACCGACTACGGGCTGCGGAGCGCCGGCTGGATCTCCCGGTTCACCGACACGGCGCGCCAGGCCGCGTCCTACCGCCGGGGCCGTGTACTGCTTGCCGGCGACGCCGCACACGTGCACTCCCCACATGGCGGCCAAGGGCTGAATACGGGCGTGCAGGATGCCGTGAACCTGGGATGGAAGCTGGCCCAGGTCGTCAACAAGACGTCGCCCGACGGACTCTTGGACACATACCACGCCGAACGGCATCCCGTCGGTGCCCGGGTGTTGCACAACACCATGGCCGCGGTCGCGCTCAGCGGACCCGACGACCGTCACCAAGCCCTCCGCGACATCATGACCGAGTTGCTGAGCATGGACGAGCCGCGCCGGCGCCTCGCGGCGATGCTCTCCGGTCTCGACATCCACTACGACCTCGGAGAGGGACACCCGCTGCTCGGCCGCCGCATGCCCGACCTCGACGTGCACACCGCCGACGGTCCCACGCGCGTGTTCACGCTGCTGCACGAGGCCCGGCCCGTGCTGCTCAACCTCGGTGAACCCGGCGGTCTCGATATTGCGCCGTGGGCGAATCGGGTCCGGCTCGTCGACGCCCGGCACGAGGGCGTGTGGGAACTCCCGATCATCGGCGAAGTCGCCGCGCCGCCGGCGGTCTTGATCCGGCCCGACGGGCACGTCGCCTGGGCAGGTGATCTCACGGACCCCGAGTTGCCCCGAGCCCTTGCAACCTGGTTCGGAACCCCCGCCCCGGCGTAGAGCCTGCCGGCGGTGGGCAAACGCCCGCCCCCCGTGTTTTGGCGACAGAAGGTGCACGATCCGTGCACTTCATGTCGCCAAAACGGCGGTGTAGCGCCCGGCGCGCTCGTCGACCGCGAGGGACAGCCCGAACGCGGCGCTCAGCACCTCCGACGTCACGGTCTCGCGCAGCGCGCCCTGCGCCAGCACCCGCCCGTGCTGCAAGACCAGCGCGTGCGTGAACCCGGGCGGGATCTCCTCGAGATGATGCGTGATCAACGCGATCGGCGGACGTGACGGATCGCGCGCCCACGCGCCCAGATCGGCGATGAGCTCTTCACGGCCGCCGACGTCGAGGCCGGCCGTCGGCTCGTCGAGCAGCACGATCCCGGGCTCGTTCATCAACGTGCGCGCGAGCAGCACGCGCTGGCGTTCGCCGGCCGACAGCGTTGGGAACGGGTGCGACGCGAGCGCGCCGCAGTGCCATTCATCGAGGAGGGCGGCGGCGCGCGCGCGATCGTCGTCCGAATACCGATGCCACCATGGCGCGAGCGCGGCGAACCGCGCGGTCATTACCACCTCGAGCGCGGTCATCGACGGCTCGAGCCGCGCTGCGAGCGCGGGCGACGAGAACGCGATCCGCTCGCGGAGCGTGCGCACGTCGGTGCGCCCGAGCCGCTCGCCGAGCACTTCGACGATTCCGGACGACGGGTGCTGGTACAGCGATGCAATGCGCAACAGCGAGGTCTTGCCCGCGCCGTTCGCGCCCAGCACGACCCAGCGTTCGCCGGGGCGTACCGTCCACGTCACCGCGTCGAGGATGCGGGCACCGTCGAGGACGAGCGCCACGTCGAGGCAACGCAGGACAGCGGCTTCCCCGGTCACGGTCGAGGGAGCCTACGACCCCGCCGTCGGGACCTCGCTCCTACACTCTGGGAATGGCCGCCATCCCCGAGAAGCCGACGCTCGACGGACTCGACGAACGATGGTCGGCGGCCTGGGAGGACGCGGGGACGTACCGGTTCGACCGGACGAAACGCCGGCCCGAGATCTTCTCGATCGACACTCCACCGCCCACGGTCAGCGGCTCGCTCCACGTGGGCCACGTCTTCTCCTACTCCCACACCGACACGATCGCCCGCTACCAGCGGATGCGGGGCCGCGAGGTCTTCTACCCGATGGGGTGGGACGACAACGGTCTGCCGACCGAACGCCGCGTTCAGAACTACTACGGCGTGCGGTGCGAGTCGCACCTTCCGTACGACCCGGCGTTCGTCCCGCCCGAAAAGCCCGGGAAGGATCCGGTGCCGATCTCGCGCCCGAACTTCCTCGAGCTGTGCGCTCGCCTCGTCGCCGAGGACGAGAAGGCCTTCGAGCATTTGTGGAGGCGGCTCGGCCTCTCGGTCGACTGGTCGATGACGTACACCACGATCGGCACCGAGGCGCGCCTCACGAGCCAGCGCGCGTTCCTCCGCAACCTGGCGCGCGGCGAGGCCTACCAAGCCGACGCGCCGACGCTGTGGGACGTCGACTTCCGCACGGCCGTCGCGCAGGCCGAGCTCGAAGACCGCGAGCTACCCGGCGCGTACCACGCGCTCCGCTTCCACAAGGCCGGCGGCGCGGGCGACCTCCTGATCGACACGACGCGCCCGGAGCTGCTCGCCGCGTGCGTCGCAGTGGTCGCGCACCCCGACGACGCGCGCTATCGATCGCTGTTCGGCGCGGAGGTGATCACCCCGCTGTACGGCGCGCGGGTCCCGATCGTCGCGCACCGCCTCGCCGACCCCGAGAAGGGCACGGGCGCGGCGATGATCTGCACCTTCGGCGACCTCACCGACGTCACCTGGTGGCGCGAGCTGCAGCTCCCGACGCGCGCGATCGTCGGCCTCGACGGCCGGATCAAGCACGATCCCCCGGAGGCGTTCTCCGCCGACGGGCACGCGGCGTATGCCGAGATCGCAGGCCGCACCGTCAAGCAGGCGCAGAAGATCGTCGTCGAGCAGCTCCGCGCGTCGGGTGAGCTCGACGGCGAGCCTCGCCCCATCACACACCCGGTGAAGTTCTTCGAGAAGGGCGAGCGTCCCCTCGAGATCGTGACGTCGCGGCAGTGGTACTTGCGCAACGGCGGCCGCGAGCCGGAGCTGCGCGCCGCGCTCATCGCGCGCGGGCACGAGCTCGAGTGGATGCCCGCATATATGCGCGCCCGTTTCGAGTCGTGGATCGAGGGCCTGACCGGCGACTGGCTGGTGAGCCGGCAGCGCTTCTTCGGCGTGCCGTTCCCGGTGTGGTACCGGCTCGACGCGGACGGGCAGGTGCTCCACGACGCGCGGCTCCTGCCGGCCGACGACGCGCTGCCCGTCGACCCGTCGACCGACTGTCCGCCCGGGTTCGACGAATCGCACCGCGACCAACCGAACGGCTTCACGGCCGACCCCGACGTCATGGACACATGGGCGACGTCGTCGCTCACGCCCGAAGTCGCCTGCGGGTGGGCCACGGATCCCGACCTCTTCGCGCGGACGTTCCCGATGGATCTGCGCCCGCAGGCGCACGAGATCATCCGCACGTGGCTCTTCTCGACCGTGGTGCGCGCGCACCTGGAGTTCGACGTGCTGCCGTGGAAGCACGCGGCAATCTCGGGATGGGTGCTCGATCCCGACCGCAAGAAGATGTCGAAGAGCTGGGGCAACGTCGTCACCCCCTTGGAATGGCTCGAGCGCTACGGCGCCGACGCCGTGCGCTACTGGGCGGCGAGCGGGCGGCCGGGCACCGACACCGCGTTCGACGAGGGTCAGATCAAGGTCGGCCGCAAGCTGGCGATCAAGATCCTGAACGCGTCGAAGTTCGCCCTGACCGTCGGTGGCGCGGGCGACGGCGGTAATGGCGCGGGCGCCAGTGACGCGGGCGGCGACGTGGCCGCGGTCACGGCACCGCTCGACCGGGCGCTGCTGGCCGCGCTCGGCGCGCTGATCGGCGAGGCGACCGCGGCCTTCGACCAGTTCGACTACGCCCGCGCGCTCGAGCGCACCGAACGCTTCTTCTGGTCCTTCTGCGACGACTACATCGAGCTCGTCAAGGTGCGCGCCTACGGCGGCGAAACGGGGGCCGCCGCCGAGTCGGCGCGCGCGACGCTGCGGATCGCGCTGTCGAGCCTCCTGCGCCTGTTCGCCCCGTTCCTGCCGTACGTGACCGAGGAGGTGTGGTCGTGGTGGCGCGCGGGATCGATCCACCGCGCGCCCTGGCCGTCCGTTCCGGAGCTCGGCGTCACCGGCAACCCGCTCGTGTACGCGGTCGCGGCCGAAGTGCTCGGCGCGGTGCGCAAGGAGAAGTCGGAGCAGGGGGTGTCGCTCGCGTGGCCCGTCGACCGCGTCGTCGTCGGCGACACGACCGAGCGGCTCGCGGCGCTCGACGCGGCGCGGTCCGACGTGTGCGACGCCGGGAAGATCGCCCAGCTCTCGACCGAGGTCGACGGCCAGATGCTCGTGAAGGTCGAGCTCGCGGCCCCAACTGGTCCGTGAACGGCTTCGACGCGCTCGGTTGGCTCGACGCCCACGTCAACCGCGAGACGGGCGTGGGCGTCCCGGCGGGCGCGCGCCGGGGCGCGCCCACGCTCGAGCGCATCGGCGTGCTGATGCAGTATCTCGGCTCGCCCGAGCGTGAGTTCCCGGCCGTGCACGTGACGGGGACGAACGGCAAGACCACGACCGCTCGGGTACTGACCGAGCTGCTCGGTGCGTTCGGCCTCAAGGTCGGCACGTACACGAGCCCGCACCTCACACACGTGAACGAGCGTATGTCGATCGACGGCCGGCCGATCGACGACGACGAGCTGCGCGAGATGCTCTACGCGGTGTCGCTCGTCGAACAGTCGATGGGCGTCGACCCTTCATATTTCGAGATCGGCACCGCGGCGGCGTTCCGGTGGTTTGCCGACGAGGCGGTCGACGTCGCCGTGATCGAGGTCGGGTTGGGCGGCACGTGGGACGCGACGAACGTCGTCGACGCGCACACCGCGGTCGTCACGAACGTGAGCATCGATCACGTCGAGTACCTCGGGCCGACGCGCGACCAGATCGCCGCCGAGAAGGCCGGGATCGTCAAGCCGGGTGCGACG
>DATMUX010000674.1:0-2035 GCA_035563695.1 Acidimicrobiia bacterium | reverse complement strand
CGCGCGCCGGCGCCGAATCGCACGCAACACGCGCGGCAGCAGCCCGCCGTCGCTCCCGCCCGCGCCGAGCTGGTGCGCCAGGCCGGTCGCGATCCATGCGATCTCCATGCCCACCAGCGAGTCGAGGACCGATTCGTCGGGACCGACGGCACGCTGCAACCCGGAAAGCAGCTCCGGGGCGTCGCGCCGGTCGCGGCGCGCGTCAGCCCAGAGCGCGAGCCCGAGGTCGCCGGGCGTGAACGTCGCTCGGCGGGTGTCGCAGCATGCCCAGAGCTCGTCGAGATCGACGTCGACCGCGTAGCCCGCCGCGACCGCGCGCTGGAGCCCGAGCAGCACCATGAGGCTGTAGCGCACCGACTCGCCTCGCAGCTCCGAGGACTCCCAGACCTTGTCGTAGCAGAAGACACCGGTCGGGCCGCGCAGCGAGCCGAGGCTCTCGAGTGCGAACTTCACGAGGTCGTGCACGGCGTCTTCGGGCGTCATGGGGTGTCTCGCTTCGGGGGACCCGGGGCGGGCGCCGGGAGCGGCGCCGGTGGCTGCCGAAGAGCCGGCCGCGGGCAATGTGCGAGGCTCGCTGCCGACCACGGTGAGTGATATTAGTCGACGTCGCCCGGGTCCCCAAGGATCCGCGAGGCGTATCCCGGCGCGCCGAAGCCTATGACGTTCGGGTTTCCGATCGTCGTGATCAGGATGGCTGGAATATCACGTCGACCCAGTAGTTGTTCGCCGTGTTCGACTGGGTCGGGAACGCGCTGGTCCCGTAGATGAACACCCCGTTGCCGCCGGACGTCCCGCCGGCCGGGACTTGGAGCGGCCCGTTGGTATATGCCGACGTGAACGCGCCCACTGTCGCGGAGTAGTCACCTTGGTCGGTGTGGTAGGAGGCCACGTAGGTCGTGCCGGCCGTGAGGGCGACGGGTGACGAGAACGTCACCGTTTGCCACCCGAAGTCCGATTCGTTCGTGAACGTGGCAGTGGCGAGGATCGTGCCGGACGACGACCACAGCGTCCCCGTGTGCGTCCCCGTGTTCGCGCCGGTCTTGTAGAACCGGATCCCCGTCACTACGCCGGCCACGCTGGGCGTGAACTTCACACCGAGCTCGACCGCCGCGACGTCGCCGCTGTCGGTCACGGTCGGGACGGAGGCGCCGAACAACGTGCACGCCGAGGTCGCCGCGAGCGCGGATGAGGCCGTCGACGACGGGCCGGTACCGGCGTTGTTCGTTGCGTTCACCGTGAACGTGTAGAGCGCTCCGTCACAGATACCGGAGAGCACCGCTGTCGGTGGGGCCGAGCCGTCGACCGTGACCGGTGTCTGGGCCACGCCCCCGCGGTACGGGGTGATCGTGTAGGACGTGATCACCGCGCCCGGCGAGGGCGGCACGGCCCAGCTCACGACCGGCCCGATCGGACCGAGAGTTGCGGTGACGCTCGTGGGCGCGCCCGGTGGGGTCGGACTGGCCGCAGGTGTCACCGGCGGCGAGGCAGTCGACTCCGGGCCGGGTCCGTTGGCGTTCACCGCGGTGACGGTGAAGGTGTACGTGGTGCCGTCGGTCAGGCCGGTGAGCGTGGCGCTGGTGGCCGTCGCCGACGCGGCGGTCGGCGCCTGGGCCACGCCGCCGACGTAGGGCGTGATCGTGTACTGCGTGATCGGGCTGCCGCCCTGTCCCGGCGGAGTCCAGAACACCGTCGCGGCGCCGTCGCCCGCGGGCACGGCGCTGAGGCCGGCCGGCTTGCCCGGGACGCCGGTGATCTGGATGATCTGGCCGACGGACACCGCTCCGTTGTTGTTGACGATCGTGAGGCGATACTGGCCGGGCGGCGCGTAGCCCGCGCCGGGCGGCATCTGCACCGAGAGCGAACCCGAGCCCGCGGTGAAGCTCAACGGGACGTAGCCCGTGTCGAAGTCCTGCGTATGCGTGGCGGACGAGAGTCCGAGCAGGGCGACCGACGCGATGTTCGCAGCGTCGGGTGTCTGCACCGTCACCGACTGCCCGTACACCGCGCTCGCAGGCGCCGACGTGATCGTCGGGCG
>DATMUX010000673.1:0-2012 GCA_035563695.1 Acidimicrobiia bacterium | reverse complement strand
CGCGCTGTGCCTGACGTCAATCGCCTCGAAAGACCACAAGTGGGCTGGAGTGCACGATGGGGCGCAGCACCCGGATCCCACGCCCGTGCTACCCCGGCACAGCCCACCACGCCCGCAACCAGAACGTCGGCTCGGAGCGTGATGCATCTCTCCGAGAAGGCCTCGGGATGGTGTCTCCGGAATCGACAGGTGTGTATCGGTTGCTCGTCCGAGTTCCGCACTCGCGACTGGCGTCAGTGGGTTCAGGACCAGTGGTCGAGTTCTTCGGCGAGGAGGTGAGGGCCGTGCTCGGCGGTGTACCAATTGCGTCTTCGAGTGGATGTTCGGCTAGGTAGGCAGCTACCGCGTCGACTTCGTCGCCCCGGCCTTCGAGTTCTTCGTACAGCATTAGTCCAACCGGTCCGGCACCCTACGAATGCAATCCCAGCGCGAGTTCGCGGGCGCGCGAATGAGGTGATTCGTCCGCGTGCGAACGGGGAAATCGTGCGACAAAGGCGTCACGCGGCTGCGACTGCGCGTACCGGGCGACGCGTTACCCGTCGCGTGGGAGCAAAATCTGCAATCCAGCATCGATCGGATGGCGGCACGTTGGCGGCACGAACTCCCGAACGCGAGAGACAGTCGGCCAGTCGTCGGCACGATGCCCGCCGTTTAGGCGGCCTTCCGCAGCGCGCTCGGAGGGACTCGAACCCCCAACCTTCTGATCCGTAGTCAGATGCTCTATCCATTGAGCTACGAGCGCCGGTAAGGGGGGAAAGTCTACCGTCGAGGGGCGAGCCGCACCTTCCGGGATGCGGAGCCCGGAAAGCGGCCCTGCTTCCGACCCTCGCACGCCGGGCTCGGCCGTCCCGTGTGGTCACGGGAGCCGCACGGTGGGTCGACGGGTAGTGATCCTCCCATCTGGCCCCGGACGCACGGGTGTGAGCAGGATGCGTTCGGTGCTGACGGAACACATCGCGTTCTGGCCGGCGGCGAGACAGGCGGCTGCGATCCGCGCCCGTGAGTTCTCGGCGCACGACCTGCTCCACCTCTACGCGACGCGCATCGAACGACTGAATCCGGACCTCAACGCGATCGTGACGCTCGATCTCGATCGCGCGGCGCGAGACGCCGCCGTCGTCGACGAGCGTCTCGCGCGACGTGAGACTATCGGTCCGCTCGCCGGGGTCCCGATCACGATCAAGGACGCGATCGCGGTCGGGGGAATGCGCAGCACTTGCGGAGCCGTCGAGCTGCGGGATCACGTTCCTTCGCACGACGCGCCCGCGGTCGCGTCGTTGCGGGCCGCGGGCGCGGTCATCGTCGGCAAGACGAACGTTCCGCGCTGGTGCAACGCCGAGACCGAGACACACAACGAGCTGTTCGGTACGACGAACAACCCGTGGGATCTCGGTCGCAGTGTCGGTGGCTCGTCGGGCGGTTCCGCGGCCGCGGTCGCGGCCGGCTTGAGCAGCTGCGATCTCGGTACCGACATCGGCGGGTCGGTACGAATCCCGTCCCACTACTGCGGCACGTTCGCGTTGAAGCCGAGCTTCGGTGTCGTACCGCAACTCGGCTACCTCAGCCATGTCGGGGCCGGTCGCGTCGGCGCCGACATGAACGTGTTCGGTCCGATCACCCGATCCGCCGAGGACTTGGCGTTGCTCCTCGACGTGCTCGCCGGGCCCGCGCCCGAGGACGCGCTCGCGTGGCGCGTCGCGCTGCCGGCGGCGCGCCGGGCGCGCCTCGCCGACTACCGGATCGGCACGTGGTTCGACGAGCGAGATCTTCCGGTCGCGGCCGCGTACCGGGCGGTGCTCGAACGCGCGGGCGAGGCGTTGCGCGCCGCGGGCGCCCACGTCGAAGCGTCCCATCCCGAGGTCCGCTTCCGTGAGCAGCTCGACCTCTGGATGGCGCTCGCCGGGTCGGCCGCCTCGCCGAGCCTGCCCGACGACATCCGGACGGCCGCGAGCGGATCGCACCTGCGTTGGTTGCGGAACCAAGAGCGCCGCGAGGCGCTCCGCGACCGTTGG
>DATMUX010000672.1:0-8170 GCA_035563695.1 Acidimicrobiia bacterium | reverse complement strand
CACCAGCCCGATGCTGCCGTTGTGTTGCTCGACCGTGCCCTTGACGATCGCGAGCCCGAGACCAGTCCCTTGAATGCGCCTGACCGTTTCCTGCGTGCTGCGGTAGAACTTCTCGAACACCGACGCCTGCTCGCCCGCCGGTATCCCGATACCCGTGTCGCCGACCGACACGCACACGTCTTCTGCTGTCTCCCACGCGTGCACGGTGATCGTGCCCTCGTCGGGCGTGAACTTCACCGCGTTCGCGATGAGATTGACGATCGCCTGCTCGAGCTGGTGCTCGTCACCCAGGACGATGCCGCCCTCCGTTTCTACAGTAGTGACGAGCTGTTGGCGACGTTTGGCGGCGGCCGGCAGCATCGTGGTGATGGCGGACCTGACCACGGCGCCGATGTCGACCGGAGCGATCTTCGGTACGACGTCGGTCGACTCGAGGCGGGAGAGCGCGAGCAGGTCGCTGATCAATCCCTCGAGGCGTGTCGCGTTGCGATGCGCGACGTCGATGGCACCGCGCTGGTTGGCGCTGAGCTCGCCGAGCTCCCCGTCGGTCAGCAGCTCGAGGTAGCCCAGGATGCTCGTCACGGGCGTGCGGAGCTCGTGCGACACCATGGAGACGAAGTCCGACTTGGCCCGGTCGACTTCCTCGAGCCGCCGGGTGGCTTCCATTTGACTGTCGAGGGCGTTGACCAGCGCATCGTGTGCCCGCCGGCGCTCGGTGATGTCCTCGACGTGCGCGACGAAGAGGGCCGGATCGCCCTGCTCGTCGCGGATGATGGACGTGTTCACGGTGGCCCACGCGGTGCTGCCGTCGGCGCGGACGAGGTGGTACTCGCCGAGATGCGAGAACGCGCTGCCATTGAGCAGGCCCTCGAACTCGAGCCCTAGCTGTTCCGTCTCGGCGTCGGTGAGCGCCGCGAGATCGGGCATCGACATCTCGCGCAGAGTCGCGAGGTCGTACCCGATCAGCTCGACGAACGCCGGGTTGGCGTGCAGGCACGACAGGTCGGGTCGCACCAGCACGACACCGAGCGGCGCCGCGTCGAACGCGCGCCGGAACGCTTCGTTCGCCATGTCGTAGCGGCGCTCCGCTCGACGCTGGGCGCTCAGGTCGCTCGCGACGACGACGAAGCCCCGGAGCTCACCGCGGTCGTCGCACATCGCCGTGACGCGCATCAGCACCGGGACGCGCGCGCCGTGCGCACCGACATAGGTCCACTCGCGGGTCTCGGATCGTCCCTCCCGAGCTTCGGAGAACAGCACGTCGACACCGGGTTCCGTGCCGAGCTCGAGCGCGCGGGCGATGATCTCGGCCGAGTCGTGCAGGAAGAGGGGGGTCTGGCGTCCGACCACCTCGGCCGCCTCGTACCCGAGGAGGCGCACCGCACCTGCGTTGAAGACCGTGATCGTGCCCTCGGAGTCGGTTGCGATGATGGAGACCTCGGTCGCGCCGTTCAGCACGCCCTGCGCGAGCTCGGTCGACGCGCGCAGCTCGGCATCGGCGCGCTTGCGTTGTGAGATGTCGCGGAAGATGCACAGCACGAACACGTCGCCGTGCTCCTCCCACCGAGAGACCGCGACCTCCGTCGGGAACTCCGAGCCGTCGCGCCGGGCGGCCGTCATCTCGATCGGTACGCCCGGGAGGCTCAGGCTCCCGTCGGCGACCGATCGGAACAGCTCGGCGTACTGCTCGGCGGGCGCGGGCATCATCCGCCAGATCGGCTTGTCGATGACTTCGCGGGCTTCGTAGCCGAAGATCCGCTCCGCGCCGCCGTTCCAGGTGACGATGTGGCCCTTCGCGTTCATGACGACGATCGCGTCGGTTGCGAGGTTCGTGATCGACTCGAGCATCCGGTCGTGAATCCGCGCGACCGTTCGCCGGCGCGCCGCCCATAGGAGGATCCCGAGACCCAGTCCGAGTACCAGGAGCCCGGCCTCCAGCGCGCTCCGCGGCACGGTCACGCCGAGCAGTTCCGGGGCGCGCGAAGGGACAAGCGTCACGAAACACCACTCGGTCGCGGGCGGGGTCGTCTTGACGGGAGTTGTGCGAAAGCGCGGCCGCCGGCGGAGCGGGAACACTGCCAAAGGCGGATAATCTCCGCCGAATGGCGCGCCTGCCGCGGTACCGCACCGGCGACCCGGACCTCGACCAGCGTATAGCTGACCTGATCACACAAATCGGCGACGTGCGGGACACCGACCTGGTGTTCGAGATGATGGTGTCGGCGGTGCGGCTGGCACGCGACCGCGCGAGCCGCGGCGACCTGAAGATCGCAAACGCCGCGCTGAAGGAGATGCGTTACGCGTTCGCGGTGTTCGAGCCGTACCGGGCGGCGCGCAAGGCCGCGATCTTCGGGTCGGCCCGCACCACGCGCGATGATCCGCTGTACGCCCAGACCGTCGCGCTCGCTCGGGAGCTCGCCCAGGCCGACTGGATGGTCATCACGGGCGCCGGCCCCGGCATCATGGAGGCCGGCATCGAGGGCGCGGGGGCGGCGAACTCGTTCGGCGTGAGCATCCGGCTGCCGTTCGAGGCGGTCACGACGCAGTTCCTCGCCGACGATCCCAAGCTCGTCAACTTCCGTTACTTCTTCACGCGCAAGGTCACCTTCGTGAAGGAGGCGCACGCGTTCGTCCTCCTGCCGGGCGGCTTCGGCACGCTCGACGAGGGCTTCGAGCTGCTGACGCTCGTGCAGACCGGAAAGGCGCCCCCGGCCCCGATCGTGCTGCTCGACGTGCCCGGTGGCACGTTCTGGCTCACGTGGATGCAGTTCGTCGAGCGCGAGCTGCGCGCCCGCGGCTACATCTCTCCCGAGGACGTGAACATCGTGAAGATCACCGATGACGCGTCCGACGCGCTCGCGGAGATCACCGGCTTCTATCGCAACTACCACTCGCTGCGCTTCGTCGACGGCGACCTCGTGCTGCGCATGCAGCACCTCCCGCCCGCGCCCGAGCTCGACCGGCTGAACACCGACTTCGCCGACATGCTCGCGAGCGGCCGGATCGAGCCGGCCGAGACGAGCCGCGCCGAGCTGGCCGACGACGACGTGCCCGACCTGGCACGGCTGCGCATGCGCTTCGATCGCCGCTCGTACTCGCGCTTGCGGGAGCTGATCGACCGGCTGAACGCCGTCGCCTGACCGCGCGCCTCGGCGCCCGACTTCGGTACCGAGGGCTAGCGTGCTGGGGCCATCGGTCCCTAGGTCGGAGCAGAGCCGCCGATGATGCTCGACCCATGACCACCGCCGCGACGCTCGACGGCAACGAGGCCGCGGCCCGAGTTGCGTATGCCCTGTCGGAGGTGATCGCGCTCTACCCGATCACCCCCGCGTCACCCATGGGCGAGTGGTGCGACACCTGGGCGAGCGAGCAACGACCGAACCGGTTCGGCACAGTGCCCGAGGTTGTCGAGATGCAGTCGGAGGCGGGCGCGGCCGGTGCGCTGCACGGTGCGGTCAGCCGCGGCGCCCTCGGCACGACGTTCACCGCGAGCCAGGGCCTGCTCTTGATGATCCCGAACATGTACAAGATCGCGGGTGAGCTCTCCCCCGCGGTCATCCACGTCGCGGCGCGAGCGGTCGCGACACACGCGCTGTCGATCTTCGGCGACCACAGCGACGTGATGGCCGTGCGCCCGACGGGCTGGGCGATGCTGGCCGCGGCATCGGTGCAGGAGGCGGCCGATCTCGCGCTCGTCGCGCACGCGTGCACGCTCGAGTCGCGCGTGCCGTTCCTCCACTTCTTCGACGGGTTCCGGACGAGTCACGAGGTCGCGCGCGTGGAGCTGCCCGACGACGCCGCGTTCGATGCGCTGATCGACGAGTCGTGGATCCGCGCCCAGCGCGCCCGCGCCCTCGATCCGAACCGGCCGGTCCTGCGGGGCAGCGCGCAGAACCCCGACGTGTTCTTCCAGGCGCGCGAAGCCGCGAACCCGTTCACGGCCGCGGTGCCGGCGATCGTCGAGGGCGCGTGCGCGCGGCTCGCCGGGGTCTCGGGCCGGGTGTACGACCTCGTGCACTACCACGGTGCGGTCGACGCCGACCGCGTCGTCGTACTCATGGGATCGGGCACCGGCGCCGCGACCGAGGCGGTCGACGCGCTCGTGGCGCGCGGCGAGAAGGTCGGGCTCGTGCAGGTGCGCCTCTACCGGCCGTTCCCGGCAAACGCGTTCGTGCGCGCCCTGCCCGAGTCGGTGCGGACGGTCGCGGTGCTCGACCGCACGAAGGAGCCGGGTGCGCCGGGTGAGCCGCTGTACCTCGACACGGTCGCGGCGCTGGCCGCGGCCGACCGCCCGATGCCCCGCGTGATCGGCGGCCGCTACGGGCTCGCCTCGAAGGAGTTCACGCCGGCCATGGCGAAAGCCGTGCTGGACGCGGCGGCCGAGCCGTCACCGCGGCGCGGGTTCACGGTCGGCATCGTCGACGACGTCACGCGCACGAGCTTGACCGTCGACCGGTCGTTCCGCACGGATCACGCGCGCGTGCGCGCGCTCTTCTACGGCCTCGGTTCCGACGGCACCGTCGGGGCCAACAAACAGACGGCCAAGATCGTCGGCGATCACGCCGGGCTGCACGCGCAGGGATACTTCGTCTACGACTCCAAGAAGTCGGGCTCGGTCACCGTCTCGCACCTGCGTTTCGACGACGCGCCGATCCGCTCCACGTACCTCGTCGAGCGGGCCAACTTCGTGGCCTGTCACCAGTTCGGTCTGCTCGACCGGCTCGACGTGCTCGCCGCGGCCGAGCCCGGCGCGACCGTGCTGCTCAACAGCCCCTACGCGCCCGAGCACACATGGGATCGGCTGCCGCGCGAGGTGCAGGAGGCCGTCATCGAGCGCATCCTCGACGTGCACGTCGTCGACGCGCACCGGGTGGCCCGCGAGGCCGGGCTGGCCGGGCAGATCAATACCGTGATGCAGGCGTGCTTCTTCGCGCTCACCACGCTGTTGCCGCTCGACGAGGCGCTCGAGGCGATGCGCAGGTCGGTACGGACCGCGTACCGGCGGCGGGGCGAGCCGGTGATCGAGGCGAACCTCGCCGCGATCGACGCCGCCGTTCCCGCCCTCGTGGCGCTCCCCCATCCGGCCGCCGCGACTGCCACCCATGGCCGGCGCCCGCCCGTCCCCGCGGGCGCACCCGAGTTCGTGCAGCGCGTCACGGCGCGCATGCTCGCGGGCGAGGGCGATCTGTTGCCCGTCAGCGCGCTGCCGGTCGACGGCACGTTTCCGACCGGCACCGCACGGTACGAGAAGCGAGGGCTCGCGACCGAGCTCCCCGTGTGGGACAAGGACCTCTGTATCGATTGTGCGCGCTGCGCGCTCGTGTGCCCGCATGCCGCGATCCAGCTGAAGGTGTGCGCGCCCGACGTGCTCGACGGGGTCGACGTCGATCACAAGCCGTTCCGGTCGAAGGAGCAGGCCGGGCTGCGCCTCACGATCCAGGTTGCGCCCGACGACTGCACCGGCTGCGGTGTCTGTGTCGACGTGTGTCCCGCGAAGTCGAAGACCGAGGTCCGGCACAAGGCGTTGAACATGGCTGCGGCCGAACCGATCATGGAACGCGAACGCGCCCGTTGGGACGTGTTCGGAACGGTCGAAGCCGTCGCGCCGGGCACGCTCGATCCCGCGACCGTGAAGGGCTCGCAGACCCGCGTCCCGCTCTTCGAATTCTCCGGCGCGTGCGCCGGCTGCGGCGAGACGCCGTACCTGAAGCTCCTGTCGCAGCTGTACGGCGACCGCGTGATCGTCGCCAACGCGACGGGCTGCTCGTCGATCTACGGCGGCAACCTCCCGACGACTCCGTGGGGCACCGATGCCGCGGGTCGCGGGCCGGCGTGGTCGAACTCGCTGTTCGAGGACAACGCCGAGTTCGGGCTCGGGCTCCGCCTCGCGCTCGACGGCCAGGTCGACGATGCGCGTCGCCGGCTGCGCGAGCTCGCGCCCGCGGTCGGCTTCGAGCTCGCGACCGAGATCCTCGACGTCGATCCGCGCCGCCCCGCCGACGACGCCACGATGGACGCGCAGCGCGCCCGCATCGCGCGTCTGGACGATGCGCTCGACGCGCTCGCGACACCCGACGCACTACGCCTGCGCGCCCTGACCGACGTGCTCGCCCGCACGAGTGTGTGGATCGTCGGCGGCGACGGCTGGGCCTACGACATCGGCGCCGGAGGGCTCGACCACGTGCTGGGTTCCGGGCGCGACGTGAACATCCTGGTACTCGACACCGAGGTGTACTCCAACACGGGCGGTCAGGCCTCGAAGGCGACACCGCGTGCCGCGGTCGCCAAGTTCGCCGCCGGCGGCAAGGCCACGCCCAAGAAGGACCTCGGAGCGGAGGCCCGCCGGTACGGCGACGTGTACGTCGCGCAGATCGCGATCGGCGCGAACGACGTGCAGGCCGTGAAGGCGTTCACCGAGGCCGAAGCGTGGCCCGGGCCATCGCTCATCGTGGCGTATTCGACGTGCATCGCGCACGGCATCGACATGGCCACGTCGATGACGCATCAGCGCGACGCGGTGCGATCGGGGTACTGGCCGCTGTACCGCTACCGGCCCGCCGCCGACGACCACACGCACCCGTTCCAACTCGACTCGCACGAACCGACGCTCGGCCTGGCCGAGTTCGCGATGCAAGAGGCGCGCTTTGCGATGCTGGCGCGCACCAACCCCGATCACGCCGTCGAGCTGCTCGCGTTGGCCGAGGCCGACGCGCGGGAACGGTGGCACTACTACGAGCAGCTGGCGGGGATCGAGCGCATCTTGCCGCATGTCCCGCGAGAGGAGCCGTGATGGTCGAGCTCGCGACGTCGTACCTCGGGCTCGACCTCTCGTCACCCATCGTGGCGTCGGCCGGTCCCGCAACGGGCCGGCTCGATTCGTTGCAACGGCTCGCCGACGCGGGCGTCGCGGCCGTCGTGCTGCCGTCCCTGTTCGAGGAGGAGATCGTCGCCGCGTCGCATCACGTGCACGCGTTGCTGTCGCAAGGCGCGGGCGCGTTCGGCGAAGCCGAGACGTACTTGCCCGAGCCCGCGGCGATCGTCGCCGGCCCCGAACGTCATCTGGAACTCGTCGAGCACGCGAAGGCGCGGCTCGAGATTCCCGTGATCGCGAGCGTGAACGGGATGTCGCGTGGGGGCTGGGTGCGCTACGCCCGCCTGCTCGCCGAGGCGGGCGCCGACGCGATCGAGTGCAACGTGTACGCGGTCGCGGCCGATCCCGCCGAGACCGCGCAGCAGGTCGAGGCGCGGGTGCTCGACCTCGTGCGCGCCGTGCGCGACGCCGTGACGGTGCCGATCGCGATCAAGGTCGGCCCGCACTTCAGCGCGTTCGCCCGCTTCGCCTACGAGCTCGCGGCGGCCGGTGCCGACGCGCTGGTGTGCTTCAACCGCTTCTTGCAACCCGATATCGACCTCGACACGCTCGACGTCGCGCCGACCATCGAGCTCTCGACGTCGGCCGACCTCCGGTTGCCGCTGCGGTGGGTCGCGATTCTGGCGCGACGGGTGCCGTGCCAGCTCGCCCTGTCGGGGGGCGTGCACACACCCGTCGACGCGGTCAAGGCGGTGCTCGCGGGCGCCGACGTCGTGATGACGACCTCGTCGGTGTTGCGTCACGGCCCCGCGCACGTCGAGGTCCTCCGCGCCGGTCTCGCGCGGTGGCTCGAGGAGCACGACTACGAGTCGGTTGCGCAGGCGCGCGGCAGCGTGGCCCAGGCGGCGGCCGCCGATCCCGATGCGTATGAGCGCGCGAACTACGTCGCGGTGATCGAGCGCGGCATGCGCACGTTCAACGTGCGTCCGACGGGCTCAGCGCGTTGATCGCCTTGGCGATCGCACGCCGCGCCTGGAGCAGCCGCTTCTCCTCGGCGGCGGCCGCCGCGCCTTCCTCGGTGTCGGGCGCACGCGCCGCGTCGGCGAGGTGCTCGTACGCGAGATCGCGCAGCTCCTCTTCGATCGCGGCCAGCCGCTCGGCGATGCCGTCGTAACGATTCATTCCAGCGCCTCCGCGAGCAGATCGGCGGGATGGCGGGCGTCGATGCCCGCGCGTCGCAGCTGCAGCATGCAGCCCGGATTGGCCGAGGCCACGATCGGGTGCTCGTTCCCGGCGGCGGCGCGGATCGCGGCGACCTTGCGATCGAGGATCCGGGTCGACAGTTCCGGCTGGGTGACA
>DATMUX010000671.1:0-2705 GCA_035563695.1 Acidimicrobiia bacterium | reverse complement strand
CAGCGCCGCCGCGATGTACCTCCTCGAGTGCTTCATACCTCGTCTCCCGTCCGGCGCCCGTGTGCGCGGGCGTGCATCGCACATCGAGCATGAGACGGCCGAACCGCGGGCACATCGGTGCCGCGACCACTTGTGCGTGGTCGCTCGTCCGATGTCCGGTCCGACCGGAGACCGATGGAGCACCCATCGCACGGCGGCTACCCTGCCGACGCATGACCGAGTCCCACCTCTCCCGCCAGGCCTACGACCGCCTGCGCCAGGAGCTCGACGAGCGTTCCACCACTCGCCGGCGCGAGATCTCGCTGTGGATCGAGCGCGCCCGCGAGCACGGTGACATCAGCGAGAACGCCGACTACGACGCCGCGAAGAACGAACAGGGCCACAACGAGGCGCGCATCCGCCAGCTCGAAGCGATGTTGAAGAGCGCGGTAGTCCTCGAGAGCACCTCGAGCGGCGAGGTCGTCGAGCCGGGCACGCTGGTCGAGCTGCGCTACGACGGCGACGACGACGTCGTCACGTATCTCGTGGGCTCGATCGAGGAACGCCACGCGACGTACGACGTGCTCTCGACGAACTCGCCGCTCGGCCAGGCGCTCCTCGGCTCCGCGCCGGGCGCGACCGTCACCTACCAAGGACCCAAGCGCGAGCTGTCGGTGACGGTCGTGGCCGTGCGGCCGCTCGACTGACGGCTACGCGCGCCCCCAGCCGCCACCGCCGGGCGTGAGGACGCGCACGACGTCACCCGGCGCGAGGCGGAGCGTCGCCTTGTCGGGCAATCGCGTCGCGCGCGCGGGATCGCCGCCGGGCAACAACCAATTCTCGCCGGGCGCGCCGGGCGCGCCGCCGTGCACACCCCATGGATGCGACGTGCGCCGCTCGGTGATGAGCGACAGGGTGGCCGCCGCGAGCACCTCGATCTCGCGCACGATGCCCTCACCGCCGGGGGCTGCGCCCGCGCCTCCGCTGCCGGTGCGTAGCCCGTAACGCCGGACGCGCAACGGGTACGCGCGCTCGAGCGCCTCGACGGGCGTGTCGCGCGTGTTGGTCATCGCGGTGTGCACGCCGCTCATGCCGGGCCGCGGACCGGGTCGCCCGCCCTGGCCGCCGCCGATCGTCTCGTAGTACACCCAGCCGTCACCGCCCAACACCAGGTTGTTCATCGTCCCCTGCGACGCCGCACCGACGCGCGCGGGCGCGGCCTGCGCCAGCGCACCCAGGCACACGTCGGCGACGCGCTGGCTCACCTCGACGTTGCCCGCGCCGACCGCGACCGGAGGGCGTGCCGCGACGATCGTGCCCGCGGGTGCGACGACCCGCACCGGTCGCAGCGTCCCACCGTTCGCGGGCAGGTCGGGATCGACGACGGAGCGCAGCGCGAACGCGACCGCGCTCGCCGTCACCGCCTCGACCGCGTTCACCGACCCCGGCCGTTGCGCGTCCGTGCCCGTGAAGTCGAACGTCGCGGCGTCGCCGTCGATCGTCGCCTGCACGACGATGCGCGCGGGACGCGCCGGCCCGGGACCTCCGGTCGAGTCGAGCTCGTCGGCGAACGAGTACTCGCCGTCGGCGAGCGCGGCGATCGCGGCGCGCATCCGGCGTTCGCCGTACGCGACGATCTCG
Organism: Acidimicrobiia bacterium; assembly: GCA_035563695.1. GTDB lineage: Bacteria > Actinomycetota > Acidimicrobiia > IMCC26256 > PALSA-610 > DATMUX01. Next base: position 1,085 of record DATMUX010000671.1, on the reverse strand, counting down.
CCGACGGTCGCGGGTGCGGGCGCGAGCTCGAGGAGCCGGCGTGCGCCGAGCCGGTTCGCGCCGAGCTGGGCGTCGAGATCGCCGAGGCGCTCATCGGGGGTGCGGGTCGCCGCCGCGAAGATCGCCGCGACCTCGGGCGTCCACCGCACGGGTGGGATGCGCAGCCCCTCCTGGAAGATCTCGGTCGCGTCGGGCGGCAAGGAGCCCGGCACCATGCCGCCGACGTCGGCGTGGTGCGCGCGATTCGCCGCCCAGCCGAGCAGGGTGCCGTCGGCCGCGAACGCGGGCGCCACGAACGTCACGTCGTTGAGGTGCGTGCCGCCCGCGAACAGATCGTTGACCACGATCTGGTCGCCCGGACGTATGCCCGCGCCGCACGCGTCGATCGCGGCGCGCACGGCCGCGGGCATCGAGCCGAGGTGCACCGGTATGTGCTCCGCTTGCACGAGCAGGGTGCCGTCGGGCGTGAACAGTGCACACGAACAGTCGGCCCGCTCCTTGATGTTCGGGCTGTACGCGGCCCGGCGGAGCACCGCGCCCATCTCGTCGGCGATCCCCGTGAGCCGCGAGATCCACACTTGCAACGTCGCCGCGTCCATCATGCGCGCTCGATCACCCACGCGCCGAGCTCGCGCGGCTCCGCGATCCAACCCTCCGGCACCCACACCGTGCAATCGGCTTCGGCGACGACCGAAGGCCCGGTCACGCGGGCCCGCGCGACATCGGGCAGCTCCGTGACCGCGCGCGGCGCGGGACGCGTCGCCCGGGCGCGCACGGCCACGATCTCGACGGGCGCGCCCGGTCGCGCGTGGCCGTTGCGGCGTTCGTGCTCGGCCGGGAAGTCGGCGGGCGTCGCAACCGTCAGCTCGTGGCTCTGGCCGATGTAGCGGCAGTCGACGGCGGTCTCGACGTGCGCGTCCGCGCCGACGAGCGCGCGGGCCTCGCGGGCAACCTGCGCGAGCGCGCTCTGCACGCCGGTGCCGGCGTAGCTGCGGACGACCTCGCGCGCCTCGGGCGCGCCCAAGAGCCCGACCGCCGAGCACACGCCCGCGCGCGGCGGCACGATGACCGCGCGCATGCCCAGT
>DATMUX010000670.1:0-2392 GCA_035563695.1 Acidimicrobiia bacterium | reverse complement strand
GCTGACCCGACCGTCCCGGCTCGGGCGCGCGAGCCGGACCCGTTGCGCAAGGATGTCGGCGTGCGTGACGTTCCGGACGTGCCGTTCAGGGGTTGGGATCCGCCGGACTACCGCGTCGATGCGTCCGGCAAGGTGGTCGGGGCGGCGCCCGGAACGCCGAACAACTGGGGCCGGTTCGGCGACGACGACCAGCTCGGCCTCGCGAATCTGTTCACACCCGAGCGGGTCGCGGCCGCGGCGCGCCTGATCCGTACGGGCAAGCGGTTCTCGCTGGCATTGCCGATAGGTCCGCGGACGCCCGGCGGCTATCGCGCGGAGCCCGCGCACCTGTACCGGTTCGCGGCGGGCGACGGGGTGCTCGGTGGGGGTCGCGGCGGCGCCGCGTACCAGGTGTCCGACGACTACGTCTTCATGGCGCTGCAGGCGTCGACCCAGGTCGACGGATTCGGACACGTCGGTGGCGGCGACACGCTGTACAACGGCTTCTGGGCGGGACTCGTGACCGCGAGTGCCGGCGCGCGCCGGCTCGGCATCCATCAGCTCGCGGGCGGGTTGGTCGGCCGGGCCGTGCTCCTCGACATCGCGCGCCGGGCCGGCGTCGAGCACTTGGCGCCCGGTTTCCCCGTCGGACCCGATGAGCTCGACGGTGCGGCGCGCGCGCAACACGTCGCGATCGAAGCGGGCGACATCGTGTTGGTGCGCACGGGTCACATCGGTTGGAAGTTGAGCCTCGGCGCCGACGATCCGAACGTGTCGAGGCGCGACGAGCCGGGCATCTCGACGCGCGCGATTCCCTGGTTGCACGAGCACGACGTCGCGATGATCGCGACCGACACCGCCGCGTGCTCCGTCGTACCACCTGAAGCCGGCGACGAATTCCTGACGTGGCACGTCGCGGCGTTGCGCGATCTCGGGCTGCTCGTCGGCGAGCTGTTCGACCTCGACGAGCTCGCAGACGACTGCGCGAGCGACGGCGTGTACGAGGGGTTCTTCGTCGCGGCGCCGATGCCGATCGTCGGCGCGAGCGGCTCGCCGCTCAATCCGATCCTGATGAAGTGACGCGCGAGCGGTAGGGCGTCATGTCGATGCCCGGGTAACGGGCGGCGACGTCGGTCAGCGTCTGCTCGTTCCAGTACGGGTCGCCCGGGCGGGGAAAGCCGAAGAGGTCGCGTTCCCGGACGCTGCACTCCGGTATGAGCTTCGCCCACCGCTGCGGCCGGTCCTTCGGCCACGCCATCTTGCCCCGCCACGTCGTGCCGCGCGCCTGGTAGTCGGCGAGCAGCGAGAACCGCGATCGGCCCGCGCCGGTGAAGTTCGACCCGCGGTGCAGGATGTCGGTGCGGTACAGGAGCAGGCTTCCCGCCGGGCCGGTGGCCGCGATCTCGGCGTCGGCGAGCGCACCGAAGTCGAGATACAGCGGCGTGAACGGCACGTGCGCGCCGTGCTCGAACGGCACGATGCGCGTCGGCGCGTCGTCGTCCGTGACGTCGGAGAGGTAGACGAACGTCGTCAGCTGCTGGTACTCGCCGTCGTTGCGGGGCACGACCAGGCTGTGGCTGCCGTAGTCGCGGTGCAGTGGCTGGTCGTAGTCGGCCGCGCCCGCGTACTTCGCCCACAGCTCCACCTTGTAGAGATGCAGCTGATCGGTTCCGAGGAAGCGCTCGGCCGCGTCGACGAGGTCGGGGTGGAACGCCAGGCGGTTGAGGTCCCACGACCGGTACGGGAACTCCTCGACCCCGGCGAACGGGCCGGCGGCGTACCGCGGGTGCAGCGACGGATCGGCGAAGTAATCGTCGGGCGCGGGGAAGTGCAACCAGAGTGCGCGCCGCGCCGCGTCGAGCTCGTCGCGCGTCAGGAACCCTTCGACGAGTGTCCATCCGTGCTCGCGGAGATCCGCGATGGCGGCGTCGGGCACACGCATGTCGCGCACTGTACGGGGCGGCCTACGCTGCGGCCATGCGCGCCGTGCAGTTCGACCTGGCCGACCCGGCGTTCCCGGCGTCGCTGGTCGAGGTACCCGAGCCGGAGCTGCCCGGTCCCGCCTGGGCGCGGGTCGCGGTCACCGTCGGCGGGATCTGCGGCAGCGACCTGCACCTGTTCGCGCACAACACGGGCCCGTCGCCGACGCTGATGGGCATGGCCGGCGCGTTCCCGTTCCTGCTCGGCCACGAGATCGCGGGCCGTGTCGTCGAAGCCGGCCCGGAGTGTCCGGTCGCCGTCGGGACGCGCGTCGCCGTCGACCCGTGCCTGCCGTGCGCGCCGCGCGGCCTCGAGCCGTGCGCGAACTGTGCGCGGGGCTGGACGTCGTCGTGCCTCCGGCTCGACAGCCGGGTGCTGACCGGCGGCCGCTCGCTCGGATTCACGCAGGGGCTCGGCGGCGGATGGGCCGAGC
>DATMUX010000669.1:0-3359 GCA_035563695.1 Acidimicrobiia bacterium | reverse complement strand
GGCTACCTCGTGCAGGGGTTGCTCGAGCACGGCAGCGAGGAAGTCCAGCAGCGTTTTCTCCCCGGCTTGGTGAGCGGTCGCGACCGCTGGTGTCAAGGCTTCAGCGAGCCCGACGCCGGTTCGGATCTCGCCTCGCTGCGCACGAAGGCCGTCCTCGAAGGTGACGAGTACGTCATCACGGGCCACAAGGTTTGGACGAGCTACTCCGACCAAGCCGAATGGTGCCTCGTTCTGGCGCGGACCGATCCGGAGGTGCCGAAACACCGCGGCCTTTCCGCATTCGCGGTGCCGATGCGCCAGAGCGCCATCATCCAGCGCCCGCTCAAGATGATCAACGGGATCACGCGCGAGTTCGGCGAGGTGACGTTCGACGGCGCCCGGGTCGACGCCGCCAACATGATCGGGGCACCCGGCGAGGGGTGGCGCCTGGCCATGACGGTCGTCAGCCACGAGCGCGAGCCCGGCGAGCTCGGGTACGTCGCGCGCTACACGAAGACGGTGAAGGAGTTGGAGCGGGCGGTGCGCGCCGACCCCGGCGCGTTCCGCGGCTACCAGCGCGAGGCAGTGGCGTGGGCGCACGTACAGGCCGAGATGCTGCGCCTCCACGTCTGCCGGCGACTGTCGGAACGGCTCGACGGGGTGGAGCACGGCCCGGGCGGGTCGGTCGACAAGCTCCTGATGACGTGGGTCGAACAAACGGTGGGCGCCGCCGCACTCGCGGTCTCGGGCTCGCGCGCCGCGCTCGACACCGACGACGTCGCGCTGAAGGTGTACCTCTACAGCCGCGCCCAGAGCGTCATGGGCGGAACCTCGCAGATCCAGAAGAACATCGTCGCGACGCGCATCCTCGGTCTGCCCACCGCCTGAAAGGACGCCGATGAAATACGACCTGCCCGAGGCGATCCGCGTCGATGACGACGGCCCCGTGCGCATCGTGCGGCTCAACCGTCCCGAGCAGCTCAATGCGATCAACGACGAGCTGCACCTCGGATTGACGCGCCTGTTCCCGCAGCTGACCGACGACCACGACGCGCGGGTCGCCGTCATCACGGGAGAGGGACGCGCGTTCTCCGCGGGCGGCGACTTCGATCTGCTCGACCGCATGGCGAACGATCGGGAGCTGCGGCGCGACGTCATCGCCGAGGGTCGCGAGCTGGTGTTGAACATGGTGCGGTGCCGGGTGCCCGTCGTCGCCGCGGTCAACGGCCCGGCCGTCGGACTCGGCTGCAGCGTGATCGCCCTCTCCGACGTCGTCTACATGGCCGAGTCGGCGTATCTCTCGGACCCGCACGTGACGGTCGGGCTCGTTGCGGCCGACGGCGGGCCGCTCACCTGGCCGCTGCACACGAGCCTGCTGCTGGCGAAGGAGTATGCGTTCACCGGCGATCGCATCACCGCGGCGCGCGCAGCCGAGATCGGCCTCGCGAACCACGTGTGCCCCGACGGCGATGTCGTGCCCGCGGCGATCACGGCCGCGCACAAGATCGCAAAGCTGCCGAAGCAGGCGGTCGAGGCGACCAAGCGCGTGCTGAACCTGCACGTCGAGCGGGCCGTGCTCGCGACGATCGACTTCGCCATGGCCGCCGAGACCGAGTCGTTCGACACGGCCGATCTCCGCGCCAACGTCGACCGCTTCCTCGGCCGCCCGCCCACCTGACGCAGCCCCGTTTGCGCGCGCGCCGTTACAGCTCGTGGCTGGCCACGCGCGCCGACAGGTTGCCGCGCTGCTGCTGGCGGCGCGTGTGATCGTTCAGCGCCGCGCGCTGGCGGCGGACCTCGGCCGGATCGAGCTCGGCCCGGTGATCGCCCGGCCGCGGCGCGAGGTTGAAGCCCGTGTACACGACGCGCCGTTCCGCCGATACGGGGGGCCGGCTCATGTGCAACGTGCACGAGCAGTGCACGGTCACGTCGCCCGTGCGCGTCGGCAGCGGCACGCGCGGCAGATCGAGTCCCTCGACGCCGAGCGGCGCGACGTTGGCACGGTGCGAGCCCGCGACCGCGCCGAGCTCGCCGTTCTCGCGGCCCGCGCCCGTTACCGAGATGCCGACCGTGAGGCCGCAGCACCGCCGGCTGTGGTCGCCCATCGCGCAATCCTTGTGCCAGCTGACGTCGGAGATGCCTTCGACGACGCCGACCTTCTTGAGCAGACCCTCGGCCGAATCGCCGACGCGGGGATCGCGCTGCACGAACGCGTCGCCCGTGAGGGTCGCGATCATGGCGAACCGTTCACTCGACACCAGCTCGCGCAAGGCCGGCGACTTCTGGTTGAAGCCGAGAATGCGCGACGCGTACCACTCGCCGCTCTCGGTGCGCGCCCACCACGACGCGCCGTCGTCGCGCTCGGCGGCCGCGACGGCGTCGTCGAGCTCGGCCGACACCGCGGCCATCTCCGCCTCGGTGAACATCCCGGCGATGTGCACGAAGCCGGCTTCGGCAAGGAAGTGCCCGATGTCGCCGGGCGCGTCATCGAGCGTGAACGACTGCTGCAGCTCGAGCGGCGCGCCGGCACGGTCGCGGAACGCGATCGAACCCGGTTCGTAGACCGCGCGACCGTCGAGCAGGCACCGCAACACCGGCTCCCACTCGACGAACGCGTCGAGCGCGCCGCGACGAACCTCGGCGCGGCCCGTCATCTGCAGGCCGAACGTCGACGCGACGTCCTGCATCAAGTCCGAGAACGCGTCACGGTCGAGCGCGACGGCGAGCGGCGAGTCGTCGCCGCCCGCGTGCACGACGAGTTGCTCGTCGCCGGCCGCGAACGTGAGACGTTGTCCGTCGACGTCGAGCGTGAGCGGGACCAATCCGAGACGCTGCGCGCCTCGCCCCGCTGCTCCACCATGCGCTTCGAGCAAGGCGGGCAGATACTCCTGACCGAAGACGTCCGGATCGAGCACGACCGTGTCGCCCTCGAAACGCGTCCGGCGATCGACCGTCGGCATCTGGTACCTCCTCGTCGGGTCGAGGCCTCCCGAGAACTCAGCCGGAGATCGTGACGGGCTGCCCGACCGGGATGAACTCGCCCTGCGTCGACTTCGGCGTCCACGCCGGATCGTGCTTGGCGAGCTGGAACGAATCCTGCGCGTCCCACTTGTTCGGACCCAACGACCCCACCGGCGCGGCCGGCGTCGAGATCGCGCCGATGGATTCGAGGCCCTTCACGAACGTCTGCTGATTGAGGTTCGGGCCCGCGGCCTTCGCGGCCGCCACGAAGATCGCCAGCGCCGAGCAGGTCTGGGTCATGGCGGCGAGGCCCGACGAGGTTCCGTCGGCGGTCTCCTGGGCGGCCGTCTTGATCACCTTGCCCGTCTCCCGCTGGTACGCCGCCCGGCAGGCCTGCATCACCGGCGTGTTGTAGCCCG
>DATMUX010000668.1:0-2297 GCA_035563695.1 Acidimicrobiia bacterium | reverse complement strand
CCCGTCGTCACGAGCGCGACGCCGACTCGACCCGTCACGCGCGCGAACCCGTCGGCGGCATACGCGCATCCCTGCTCCGTGCGCATGCCGGCGATGCGGACCCCGGCGGCCTCGCACGCGGGCCACAACGCGAGATTGTGCGCGCCGGGCAGGCCGAACACCGTGTGCGCGCCGGCCTCGGCCAACGCCGCCGCGACGACGTCGGCACCGTTCATGTCGCGGCGGTGATCGGCGGCCGGTTGTCGATCTGGGCCCGCTGGAGCCGGCCCGAGTAGTCGATGTAGATCGTCTTCGTCTCGCTGAATTGCTCGAGCCCGCGCCGGCCCGCTTCCCGGTAGCCGTTGCCCGTGTGCTTCGTACCGCCGAAGGGGAGCTGGATCTCCGCGCCGATCGTCGGCGCGTTCACGTAGACGATCCCCGTGTCGATCCGTTGCGTGGCGCGGATGGCGTCGTTCACGTCGCGGGTGTAGATCGCGGCGGAGAGGCCGTACGCGCAATCGTTCACGGTGTCGATCGCCTCGTCGAAACCGTCGACCGCGATGACCGACAGCACCGGCCCGAACACCTCGTCGCGCGCGATGCGATGGCCGCGGCGCACGTCGGTCAGGATCGTGGGCGCGTAGAACGCGCCGCCGGGGCACGACGCGATCTCGACCGGCGCGCCGCCCGCGGCGACTCGCGCTCCTTCATCGCGTGCGGCGCGCACCATGGCATCGATGCGGTCGCGCGAGCGCAGGTCGATGACGGGTCCGACGTCGGTCGACGGATCCGCGGGGTCGCCGAGCACGAGCTGCTCGGCCCGCGACCGCACTCGTTCGACGACGGCATCGTGCACGGCCCGGTGCACGATGAGGCGCGACGTCGACGTGCAGCGCTGGCCCGCTGTGCCGAACGCACCGAACAGGGCGCCGTCGACGACGAGATCGAGGTCGGCGTCGGCCATCACGACCATCGCGTTCTTGCCGCCGAGCTCGAGCGACACGAGTTTCGGGCCGTGCTGCATCGCGGCCGCGGCGACGGCGCGTCCGGTCGGCACCGATCCCGTGAACGAGACGGCGCGCACGGCGGGGTGCACCGTGAGCGCGGCACCGGCGTCGCCGTGCCCGTGCACGACCTGGATGAGGTCGGCGGGCACGCCCGCGTCGCGGCACGCATCGGCGAACGCCTCGCAACACGCGGGCGCGTGCTCCGACGGCTTGATCACCATGCCGTTCCCGGCGAGGAGCGCGGGCAGCGTCTTCCACGAGGGGATCGCCACCGGGAAGTTCCACGGCGTGATCATCCCGACGACGCCGACCGGGTGGCGCGTCGTGAATGCGAGCTTGTCGGGCATCTCGCACGGAACCGTCTCACCCCACGCGGCGCGACCCTGCCCGGCGACGAACGCCGCCATATCGATCGCCTCTTGCACGTCGCCGGCGGCCTCGACGATCACCTTGCCCGCTTCCCGGCTGACGAGCGCGCTGAGCTCGGCCTTGCGCTCCGCGAGGAGCTCACCGCATGCCGCGATCACCTCGGCGCGCGCGGGGATGGGCATCCCGGCCCACGACCGCTGGGCCGCAGCCGCGCGCTGCACCGCCGCGTCGATGTCGGACTCGGTGGCGGCGCGCCGCGTGGCCACGACGTCACCCGAGCGGGCGGGATTGACGGAGACGACCTCCCCGGCCATACGCGATCTCCTCGGTCGCTGCGTCACGCGGAGCAGTGAAAGGGCTGTATCAACTCTTCCAAGTTGCGGCCGGAGTGTAACATTTATTCCGATGACGATTCCGACAGCGGCCGCGACGCCGATCGCGAGCCCGATCGCGACGCGCATCGCCGCGACGGCGAGCGCACTCACCGCGTCGGAGCGGCGGGTCGCCGACGTGGTGCTCGACGATCCGCAAGCGGTCGCGTTCGGGACGGTCGCCCGGCTCGCCGACCGCGCGGGCACCAGCGGCCCGACGGTCGTGCGGTTCGCCGCGAAGCTCGGGTTCCGCGGGTTCGCGCAGCTCCAGGCCGCGGTGCGCGACGAGATCGCCGATGCGCTGCGGCCCGCGACCGCGCGCATCCGTGAGCGGCCCGCGAGCAACGTCGTCGGCACGGTGCTCGCCGCCGACCTCGACAACGTGCGCGTCACACTGGAGGGCATCGCCCCCGACGAGTTCGCGGCCGCGGTCGAAGGGGTGGCGGCGGGGCGGCGCGTGTTCGTCCTCGCCGGAGAGGTTGCGCGCGGCGTCGGCATCGCGCTCGTGACGCAACTCGATCTCCTGCGCGATGGCGTCGTCTCGATCGGCGGGTCGCCGGTGCGCGTCGCG
>DATMUX010000667.1:0-2195 GCA_035563695.1 Acidimicrobiia bacterium | reverse complement strand
CGCCGAGACCGCGAAGCGGCTGCTCGATGCGCTCCCCGACGCGGGCGAGGCCGAGCTCGTCGCGGGCTTCACGGTTCCGCTTCCGAACGCGTCCACCGTGCACCTGCTCGGATTTCCCGAGAGCGACGCGCCGCAGATCATGCACTGGGCGAAGGACCTCATGGAGAGCGGCTTCCCCGCGACGCACCGGAACCGAGAAGGCGTGGAGGGATTCGCGGAGGGGTTCCCCGACTTCGCGGCCTACATCGACGACCGTATTGCCGAGCGCCGCGTGCGGCCGGGCGACGACGTCACGACGAAACTGCTCGAGCTCGAGGTCGACGGCGAACGGCTCACGCCCCGCCAGTTGCGCGCGATGGTGCGGAACCTGATCACCGGCGGCTTGACGACCACGAGCCAGCTCCTCGGCAACCTGCTCTTCGAGCTGTTGACCGTCGCAGGGCTCGAGGAGCGCCTGCGTTCGGAGCCCGAGTCGCTGGCGCGCGCGATCGAGGAGAGCCTGCGCCTCGCGCCGCCCGTCCTGTTCATCCCGCGGGGCTGCACCCGGGATACCGAGGTCGACGGCTATGCGCTCTGCGAGGGCCAGCGCGTCGTCATCGGCACGGGATGCGCGAACCGTGACGAAGCCGTGTTCGGCGCCAACGGCGACGACTTCGACGTCGACCGGCCCAATCTCAACGATCACCTCACGTTCGGGTACGGCCCGCACGTGTGCCCGGGCGCGCCGCTGGCGCGGTCCGTCGCCCGCGTCGCCGTAGCCGCGTTCCTCGAGCACTTCCCACCGGGCGCGGTTCGGCTGACCGACGGTTTCGTCTACGAGAACGTCCCGACGTTCTTCGAGACGGGGCCGCAACGCGTCACCGTGCGGATCGCGGGGTAGGGACCCGCGGGCGCGTTTTGGCGACAGGAAGTGCACGAATCGCGCACGCGATGTCGCCAAAACGGGTGGTTACGCGCCGAGGCCGTGCAGGCAGAACTCCCACGTCGTCTCGGCATCGACCTTGCGTTCCGGCCGCTCGACGAGGCGGTTCCCGAACCAGCTGTACATGACCGTCTGTTGCACGAGGGCGGCGGCGCCGTTGATATCGGCGACATGGATCGCGCCGGCCTCGCTGGCGTCGGTGACGAGCTCGCGCAGCAATCGCGTTTGCGGTCGCAGCGCGGCCCGGACGCGGTCGGCGTAGTTGGCGGCGAGCTGCATCGAGAACTCGGAGATCGCCCGCCGGCTGTGGCGGCCGCGCTTGCGGGGCGACTCGATCGGGTCGCACCACTCGTGCAGCGTGACCGCGAAGGCGCGCATCCGCGCGAGCGGATCCGACTGCGCGTCGACGGCGGTCCGGATGTCGACGAGCGCCTCGCGCACCGTCTCCTCGAACAGGGCGAGGACCAGCTCGTCCTTGCCATCGAAGTACTCGTAGAACCCGCGCAGCGACTGCTTCGACCGCTCGACGACCTCCTGGATCGTGAACTCGGTCGAGCCCTTCTCGTCGATCAGCTCGAACGCGGCGTCGAGGAAGCGCTGCACGCGTTCCTCGGCGCGGCTGCGCGCGGCGTTCAGGCTCCGTGACACCGCGCGCTCGCGCCAGTCGAGCTCGCCCGCGTCGTCGGCGGGATCCACCTCTGCCATGTGGGACCTGCTTTCGGGCCGCCGGGGTCCGCCAGGAAATGCGACTCTCATCCTAGACCGCAATTTCGGTCGCCGTCTCGTAAAGTTCATTCTCGGCAACGGCTCGCATTTGCGGAGAGATGCGTTCTCCAATACCGTGCGAGTGATGACGACGGATCTCGAGCAGCCGCGGCTGTACATCGACGGAGCGTGGGTCGACGCCTCGGGCGACGAGCACGTCGCCGTCGTCAACCCCGCCACCGAAGAGGTCATCGCGCAGGTGCCCCAGGCCACGGCGGTCGACGTCGACCGGGCGGTCGCGTCGGCCCGAAACGCGTTCGACGCGGGTCCGTGGCCGCGGCTGTCGCCGCGCGAACGGTCGGAAGCCTTGATGCGCTTCGTGCAGGCGGTCGCAGACCGCCGCGACGATCTCGTGGACCTGATCGTGGCCGAGGCCGGCTCGGCCCGCCCGATCGCCCAGGCACTGCAGTTCGACACGCCGCTGCGGTACGCGTCGTGGTTCGCCGAGCGCGCGGCGACGTTCCCGTTCGTCGACCCGCTTCCGCCGCAGATCAGCCCGCGCGGCCTC
>DATMUX010000666.1:0-2314 GCA_035563695.1 Acidimicrobiia bacterium | reverse complement strand
TCGCGACCCGCGCGTGACCGGCGAAGCGCTCGCGGGCGCGGCGCACCATCTCCTCGCCGAAGTCGACGCCGACGCCTTCGGCCACCGGCCGGGCCGAGAGCACCAGCGCGAGCGTGCTGCCGTCGCCGGTGCCGATGTCGAGCACCCGCGTCACGGCCGGGGGCAGCAGCTCGCACAGCACTTCGAGCGCGTCGGCGCGATGCGGGATCGACTCCCGCTCGCGCAAATACGCGACAGCGTGATCGGTGTTCGCCCACAGGTTGACGCCGGACGGGGCGACGCGCTCGCCTCCGGCTTCGAACGTCGGCTCGGACGCACCCCGTCCGCCGTCTTGATCGCTACTCATCGCGGGTGGCGAGCGGCGAGGGCGGATCGAGCGACGTTGGGACCCGGAGCGAGAGGCGTCCTCGCCGCTCGCATCATCCCTCGCCCTCCGCACTAAGGCCCAACCTCGACCTCGCGCACGGGCTCGCCGCGGTCGCGCAGGCGGACGAGCTTGTTCACCGCGTTCAAGTACGCACGCGCCGAGGCCTCGACGACGTCGGTCGCGACGCCCCGGCCCGTCACCTTCCGCCCCTCGGCCTCGACCGTCACCGCGACGGAGCCGAGCGCGTCGGACCCGCCCGTCACCGACGAGACCTGGAAGTTGCCGAGCTTGCCTGCGACGCCCGTTGCCTGGCTGATCGCGGCGATCGCCGCGTCGATCATGCCGTCGCCGGTTCCCGTGGCCTCGACCTTGCCGTCGGCGGCCGTCACGACGACCCGCGCCGACGGCTTCGTCGTCGTGCCGCCGCGCACCTCGAGCTCGTGGATCGCGTACCGGTGCACCACACCGCCGCCGACCTCCTCCGCGACGATCGCTTCGAGGTCGGCCTCGGTGATCTCGACCTTCTTGTCGGCCAGCTCCTTGAAGCGGACGAACGCGCCGTTGAGGGCGTCGCCGTGCACGTGAATGCCCATCTTCTCGAGCGTGTCGGCGAACGCGTGCCGGCCCGAGTGCTTGCCCAGCACGATCTGCGCGGCTTCCTGACCGACCGTCGACGCGTCAATGATCTCGTACGTCTCGCGATCGCTGAGCACGCCGTGCTGGTGGATGCCGGCTTCGTGCGCGAACGCGTTGCGGCCCACGACGGCCTTGTTGAACTGAACGTGGTAGCCCGTCAACCGCGACACGAGCCGCGACGTGCGCGCGAGCTCCTCGGTGTGCGTGTTCACGTCGAGCACGCCGAAGTAGTCGCGCCGCGTGCGGATCGCCATCACGATCTCCTCGAGCGCGGCGTTCCCGGCGCGCTCGCCCAGGCCGTTGATCGCGCACTCGACCTGGCGGGCGCCGTTCATCACACCGGCGAGCGAGTTCGCGACGGCGAGCCCCAGGTCGTTGTGGCAGTGGGTCGACACGATGTAGTCGCCCTTGACGGTGTCGAGCACGTAGCGGATGAGGCGCCCGAAGTCCTCGGGCACCGCGAAGCCGACGGTGTCGGGGATGTTGATCGTGGTCGCGCCGTTGTCGACCGCGAGCTGGCACACCTCGCACATGAAGTCGGGGTCGGAGCGGTATCCGTCCTCCGGCGAGAACTCGACGTCGGCCACGTAGCCGCGCGCCCGCGCCACTGCCGCGGCAGCTTCGGCCTTCACCTGCTCCGGCGTCATGCGGAGCTTCTTCTCCATGTGGATCTTCGACGTCGCGATGAACACGTGGATGCGGGGCCGCTCGGCATGGCGCACGGCCTCGTAGGCGCGGTCGACGTCCTTGAACGCAGTCCGCGAGAGACCGGCGATGATCGGGCCCCGCACCGACTTGGCGATGGCTTCGACCGACTCGAAGTCGCCGTCGGACGCGATCGGGAACCCGGCCTCGATGATGTCGACCCCGAGGCGCGCGAGCTGCTCGGCGATCTCGAGCTTCTCGGCGACGTCGAGCGAGATACCGGGCGACTGCTCGCCGTCGCGCAGGGTCGTGTCGAAGATCCTGACCGTTTCGATGTTCATTCGCTCGCATCACTTTCACTCGGGGCAACGAAAAACCCTCCGGCCGGATCGGCACGGAGGGCGAAGCGCGAGCACCGGGAGATGCTCGCGCCTACATAAGGAGGAGGCTCAGCTGGGCTGCGGAACCGGTGCTCTCCCGACGCATAGTTCCACCAGTCTGCCAGGCCCGATCGACGCTCACAACTCGTTAGGTCGGCAGACTGCGCCGGCATCATGAGAGAATCGCCCAATGCGCAAGTCGGTCAAGCGAGCGCTCGGCGCCGGGGTGCTCGCCGGTGCGGGATACGCGGCGTGGCGGGCATGGCGGGCGCGGGTTCCCGCGGTG
>DATMUX010000665.1:0-2231 GCA_035563695.1 Acidimicrobiia bacterium | reverse complement strand
GAACCGTCGAGCGACGCGCTCGGATCGACCGTATCGGCGGAGGACAGCTGGATGTTCGTGTCGGGCTTCAGCGCGACCGACGCGAGGCGCCACCGATCGTCGAGCTCCTTCACCATGAGCACGAGATACGTCGTGGTCGGCGTGGTGGGGAAGATCAATTTGACCGGCCGACCGCGACGATCGACGGTTCCGAACCGGGCGAGCGGCTGCGTGTACCGCGCCGACACCGCGTCGGGTGTCACGCTGACGATCTCGAGCCGGGACGCGCCGTTGACCACCTCGAAGTACCGGAGGTGGTGATCCCGCAGATACCGCACCTGGTGTTGCATGCCCCGCTCCCCGCTCGACCCACGCGCCATCACGCGATCGATTAGCGCGGGATCGGCCGGCTGTTCCACGAGCTGGTTCATCGCGTCCAGCAGCGATTGGAGGATGCGCGGGTAGTCGGAGCCCGTGTCGATCGGCGCGATCGGAGGGTCGACCTGCGCCGGCCGGTGCGTCGTCGTCGAGGTCGCCGGTGGCCGGTGTTCAGCCGGGCGCGGCGCCGCCGCCGGCCGGCTGCGCGTCGGCGCGCACGCCGCCAGCGCGATGACGATCACGTTGATGAAGAGGTTGACGACGACCAACCCCCGACGCCCCACGTTCCCCACGCCAGATCACGTTAGAGTGTTTTGCTCACTCTGACAATGGATCAGACTTCCAGCGCAGGCCTGCCAGAGATGAACGGGCGGATCCGGGGCGCTCGACTCGCGACGGCCGCGGCTCAGTCGCCGGCGGCGGGCGCCGGGGTCGTGTGGCCGACCGGGGGGGCCGTCGCGGCGAGGCTGCCCGTCGACCGCTTCGAGAACGCGATGGCGATCAACAGGATGACGAGCGCGCCGCCCGCGATCGCGTACCGGACGTTGTTGTTCTGCAGGCTGATGACAGCGGGCAGGATCAGCAGCGATACCAGGTTCATCACCTTGATCAAGGGGTTGAGCGCCGGGCCGGCCGTGTCCTTGAACGGATCGCCGATCGTGTCGCCGATGACCGCGGCCCGATACGCGTCGGAACCCTTGCCCCCGTAATGACCGTCTTCGATGTACTTCTTGGCGTTGTCCCACGCGCCGCCGGAGTTCGACAAGAAGTTCGCCATGAGCTGCCCGGTGAGGATGACTGCCGCAAGGAACGCACCCAACGCGTAATCGTTGATGCCGAACCCGATGATCACGGGCGTCAGCACCGCGAGGAGCGCCGGCGTCGCGAGCTCACGCAGCGACGCCGCGGTGCAGATGTCGATTACCGGGGCGTAGTCGGGCCGCTTCTCCCCCTTCATGATCTTGCCGTCGGCGAACTGGTTCCGCACCTCCTGGACGACGACGTTCGCCGTCCGGCCGACGGCGCGGATCGCCAGCGCCGAGAAGAGGAACGCGACCGAGCCGCCGATCAGCAACCCGATGAACTGCTTCGGGTCGGAGACGTTGATCTTCACGAAGTCGAACGCCGACTTTCCCGCGTTGACGGGATCGTTCAACAGCTTGCTGATGGCCTTGTCCTGGTTGCCGATCGTCTCCGTGAAGCTGGCGAACAACGCGACCGCCGCGATCACCGCGGAGCCGATCGCGAAGCCTTTGGTCACGGCCTTGGTCGTGTTCCCCACGGCGTCGAGGCCGACCATGATCTTCTGCGGCTCACCCTCGAATTCGCCCGACATCTCCGCGATGCCCGCCGCATTGTCCGCGACGGGGCCGAAGGTGTCCTCCGAGACGACCACACCGGTGGTCGCGAGCATGCCCATGCCCGTGAGCGCCACGAGGTAGAGCGCGAATTGAATCTTGCCGCCGCCCAGTGCGATCGCGACGGCGAGCGCGCCCGCGATCGCGACGATCGCCCACACCGACGACTCGAGTCCGGTGCTGACGCCCGCGAGCGTCGCGGTCGCCGGTCCGCCCGTCGCCGCCGACTCGGCGATCTCCTGCACCGGTTTGGTCTCCGTCGACGTGAAGTACTCGGTGATGCGCGATGCGACCTGGGCGAGGATCAACCCGGCGACGACGGCACCGAACATGCGCCACTGCACGTTCGACACCATGCCGTTGTGACTGCCGACATACACCAGCGCGAGTGCGAGCGTGCCGAGGATCGTCAGGATCCCCGCGGTCGCAAAGCCGCGGTTGATCGGCGCCATCGCCGACTTGTCCTTCTCGCGGGCCCGCACCATGAAGACGCCGACCATCGACGCGAGTACGCCG
>DATMUX010000664.1:0-2082 GCA_035563695.1 Acidimicrobiia bacterium | reverse complement strand
CGACCGCCGAGCCCATCGCTGACGGTGTCGCCGTTCGTGTCGGCGCCGTTGATCACGGTGCCCACACCGCCGGTGTTACCCGACACCAGGTTGATCGCGCCCGGAGACGACGGCCCGAACGTCGTTCCGAACGAATTGTCGCTCATCGCAAACCGTTGCGCGTAGTTCCACAACGCGGTGACGGTGTTGCCGTCGTAGTAGTTCATGACGTCGGAGGCCGAGCAGGCCTGGCCCGTACCGCTCTTGCCCGTGGCGGTGCCGACGCTGGTCACGAACTTGTCCATCGCGCCGCCGTCGAACGCCTTCTGCTCGTCGTTGTAATCGTGGTCCTGGTCGCACGTGATCACGTCGTTGATGTTCGCCGGGTCGTAGCGGCGCGGGTTGACCTGGTTGGTCGCGGCGTCCAGGTTGGGATTGTTCGTCAGCAGGTTGCCGGCTCCACCTGCGCCGGGCGTGTTCGCGAGGCCGTTCACCGTCGGTGTATCCCGTCGCGCGAAGAACGGCACTCCCGAAGAGTTCGTGGCGTTCGGGTAGGTTCCGAAATAGTGGTCGAACGACACGTTCTCCTGGAAGATGACCACGAGATGCTTGATCGGTGTCGTCGTCGGGCTCGGTGGCGGTTCGGTCCGGGCGCCGGCCACGGTGCTCGCCGCCGGGATGCCCAGGAGCGCGGCGGCCGACAGCGCGGCGGCACCCGCTCCCATCTTGCGGAGCTTCGACACGGGGATGTCCCTTCGCTCACGGGGCCGTCACGGGCAACCTACGAAGCCAACGTGAACACGCAGGCGACAACTCCCGAACGAATCGCGCCGGGAGGTTGAACAGCGCGCCGACTCGCTCGTGGCCCTCGGTCACGGCGCGCACTCCTCGTCCGCCACCGCACGCGCGGTCCGGCGTTCTTCAGGGCGCGGGTCGATCTCCGATCCGCGGGTCGGTGACGCGCGGTTGGGCCGCGTGCTCGCCGTGGATGAACTGCGCGAGCGCGCGCATGCTGTCGAGGAATTGGGCGGGGAAGATGATCGTGGAGTTCCGTTCGATGGCAATCTCGGCCAAGACCTGCAGATTGCGCAATTGCAGGGCGATCGGGTGCTCGTCGATGACGTCGGCCGCCTCGGCGAGCTTGCCCGCACTCAGCGCCTCGCCCTCGGCCGCGATGATCTTCGCTCGCTTTTCGCGTTCGGCCTCGGCCTCCCGGGCCATCGCGCGCTGCATCGACTCGGGTAGCTGGATGTCCTTCAGCTCGACGAGCTGCACGAGCACGCCCCAGTGCTCGGTCGTCATGTCGAGGATGCTCTTGATCGACTCGTTCAACGTCTCGGTCTCGCTCAACACCTGGTCGAGGCTCGAGCGCCCGACGACGTTGCGCACCGTGGTCTGGGCGATCTGATCGATCGCCGACTGCACGTCTTCGATCTCGATGATCGACTTCACCGGGTCCACCCGCCGGAAGTACGCCACGGCCGCGACGCCGATCGAGACGTTGTCCTTGGTGATGATCTGCTGCGACGAGATCGGCATGGTCACCGTTCGCAGACTGACTTTTTGCATCCGGTCGACGAGCGGGATCATGAGCCGCATTCCGGGATTGCGCACATTGCGGACCTTGCCGACCCGGAACACCACACCCCGCTGGTACTCCCGCACGATCGCGACACCCAGCCGAGCCATCGCTCCACCTCCATCCCGCCACGACGAGCGTACCCAGCTCGTTCAGTAGCGGGCACGCTCCGATGGGCTGATGGCGCGATTCCGCGGAAGCGGGCGGCGAGCACGTCGACCCGGTTTCCGCGTTAGCGGTTCGCGTCCGGCTTGACCGCCCGAACATTGAGGAACAGCGGCACCCGTTGCCACCGCTCGTATCCCTCCGGACCGCGTACCGGCCTCGGCTCGCGTATCGCCTCGATGCGCAGGCCGGCATCCTCGAGCGCCCGGGAGTAGTGCTCGATCGAGTAGGTCCACCCGCGGAACGTCATGGCGAGCCCATCGACCTCGACGCGCTCTTCGACGCGGCGCGTCTCGAAATAGCCGTCCCGCACCGTCAGCCGCGGCGACCCCTCGCCGTCCTCGGTGAAACGGCCCAGG
>DATMUX010000663.1:0-8237 GCA_035563695.1 Acidimicrobiia bacterium | reverse complement strand
GCGCGCGCGGTGCCGCTGCCGCGATCGCGCACCGTACCGGCGTAGCGTCCGCGACCGTCGCGCGCGACCACGATCATCGACCACGTCGTTCGTTGCTCCGATACCCCCGGAAACCGACGCCTTTCGAGCACAAAGAGGCGCTGCAGGCCGCATGACATCTCATGGCTCACGCTCGAACTTCGTCAGGCGCGGCAGGGGCTCGCGACTCAGTTCGGCCATGCGGACGAGCCCTCGCTCAGTGTGTTCGGCGAGACGTGCGGCGGCGGCCCGCACGGCTGGATCGCCGGCTTGTGACGGTTGGATGCGGGCGGGGTTGAGGGCGCAGCCGTTGGCCCAAGCCGCGATGTCGGGTTCCGCTCCGTAGGTGCGTGCTGCAACAGTGCCACGAACCTGCATCCGCGCCCAGCTCGCGAGATTGTCCGGGAAGGTGTTGGGCGGACACAGGCGGTTGCGTTCCCGGTCGTCGTCACGGACTGCCTCCACGTAGCCCGCCAGCGCTGCGCAGAAGCACGGGAAGCCGACGCGGACTGTCTGGAGGCGGATCTTGTCGGGGCGCCAGATCGGAACCAGCGGCGGATATTGCAGTCCGGACGCGGCACAGTGCACCACGAGGGAGCCCGGCGCGAGCGGGACCGAGCCCTCGACGAGAACGATCTCGCGGCGAGTTACGTACTTGACGTGTCCTAAGCGAACGACGTTTTCGACGGTGCGGAGCAGATCGAGTTCCCAAGAGCCGAGGGTCGGTGTCTTGGCCATCGTGGGCAGGACGTCGGTGTCGATGCGGAGCATCACGCCTGCTGCTTCGAGACGCAGGAAGAGGTCGTCGAGTGATTCGGCGTTGGCGGCCGCTGTCAGCGTGTCTGCGACGAGGCCGAGCGCCACCACCGGGTCGGGTTGGACGACCGCGCGGTTGAGCATCCACGGATCACGCGGTCGGACCCACACGATGCGGTCGGGTTCGACACCATTCGCCAAGAGCCACACGATCCCGTCGGTGGCGGTTTTACCGGAACCGATGATCACGAACTGGCTCGGCGACGCGTCCAACCTGGCAAGTTCATTGATCGCGACGACGCGAGCGTCGTCGGCGATGCCGAACGGCGGAGGTGTCGTCGCCGGAACCGTCGGCGAGAGATACGTTGCGTCGACAACACGTCGTCGCACACCGATCTCGGCCGTCTCGCCCGATACCAGGGACGAAACGAGATGTGCCGAGCCATCGGTGCGATATTCGCAACTCCCGAGAAACGTCACGCGGCCGGAGCCCACGAAACGGCGATGCAAGATCTCGTCGTAGTACGCCTGAATCTCCGACTGACGAGCCCGTTCCTGGAGCCCGGTCTCCGGGCCGCGCTCTTGCACGGCCCCGCTGCCGAGCACGGTGGACGCAACGCCGTAGAACAACGAGGCCTGATGGAGCTGCACGAATGGATACGCGTCCTGCCAGTGTCCACTCGCCACATGACGACGATCCACGAGCGTCACGTGCACATCGGCGTGATCGATCAGCGCGTCGGTAAAGGCCATACCCATCGCGCCCGCGCCCACCACGAGGTAGTCCGTCTCCGACACTGTCATCGCCACGTGCTCCCTTCAGGCCCTCAGAGGTCTGAGCCACGCATGCTACGAGCAGCACGTACGTTCGGGCGGGTGCCACCGCTTCGACATCCAACTCTCCGGGCCCGCCGCGGAATGAGGAGATCGTCAGGGGAGCTGTTTCGATGTCGTGCTCGGGAATAGGCTCGACGCTTGGTAGGCACCTTCTTACCTTCGGCGGAAGGGACTGCGGATGACGGTTGGAGAAGCGACGTACGCGGCGGGACGGACGATCTTCGATGCCGACAGCCACATCATGGAGCTGTCCGATTGGTTGGCGCCGTATGCCGATCCGGCGATCCGCGAGCGGATCAGGCCGTTGTACCTGGGTGGCGCGGGCAAGCTCGCCGATGAGGCGGTCGCGCAGGCCGAGGCCCGTCGCGGCGACGACGCGGCGGCGCGTGACCTCGAAGGCGCGCTGCTCGTCAAGAAGGGCTGGCATGCGTTGGGCGCGTTCGACGCCGCCGAACGTTCACGGGCACTCGATCTGCTCGGCTTCGGCAGTCAGCTCGTGTTCGCCACGTTCGCGGCAACCCAGTACGCCGGGGCCGATCCGGAGTTGCTCGACGGTGGCTTGCGGGCGCACAACCGGGCGATGGTCGACTTTTGCAGCCAGGATCGGCGTCTCGTTGCGGTCGGGCAAACGCAATGGACGACGCCCGAGCGTGCGCAGTTGATTCTCGAAGACGCGCTCGACACAGGATGCGGCGCGATCTTGGTGCCGTCGCATCCCGGCCCGGGTCCGTCGCCGACGCATCCGGAGTATGACCGGTTTTGGGCGACGCTCGAAGAGCGCGACGTGCCGTTCATGCTTCATATCGGTGGTGGTGGCCGGGCGCTCAAGAAGGCGTTCCACGACAACGGCCGTCCCACCACCGATTTCCTGGGTGGAGGTGAGAACGTCCGCAGCAAGGACTACATGGTCATCTCGCAGGTACCGGAGCAGTTCTTGTCGGCGATGGTGCTCGACGGCGTCCTCGACGCCCATCCAAGGTTGCGCGGCGGATGCATCGAGCAGGGCGCGATGTGGGTCCTGCCGTGGCTGCGGCGTCTCGATATCTGCCAATCGACCTTCTACAAGACCGAGCCGACACTCAGCTCGTTGGCCGAACGGGCGAGCGACTACGTACACCGGCAACTCTGGTTCACGCCGTTCCCGACCGAGCCGGTCGGATGGATGACCGAGCAGTGTGGTGACGACCTCTTCCTGTTCTCGTCCGACTACCCACACCCCGAGGGGACGAAGAACCCGATTGAACGCTTCGAAGCGAACATGCGCGACCTGACCGACGTGCAGCGCGCCCGCTTCTACCATCGCAACTACGCCGACATGATGGGCTGGGCCACGCCATCCGTCTGAGCTCGGAACTCCTCCATCGCAGCCCGACGAGGAAGCAACATGGGCAAGCTCATCGTGACGGAGTTCGTGACGCTGGACGGCGTGGCCCAGGCGCCCGGCGGGCCCGACGAGGATCGCGACGGCGACTTCACACATGGCGGATGGCAGGCGTCACTGCGCGACGCGGATGCCGGAAGCGTCCTCGTCGTGCAGGCCGGGAACATGGACGCCCTGCTTCTCGGCCGGCGCACCTACGAGATCTTCGCCGGTTACTGGCCGACCGCTCCCGAGGAGATCCCGTTCACAGGCCTGTTCAACCGCATCCCCAAGTACGTGGCCAGCCGCACGCTCGCCGAGCCTCTGGCCTGGCAGGGCTCGACCCTCCTCGGCGAATCCGTCGCCGAGAGCGTCACCTCGCTGAAGGAGCGCCACGATGAGCTCCACGTCATCGGCAGCCTCGACCTGGTGCAGTCACTGCTGCGTTTCGGCCTCGTCGACCGGCTGAACCTCTGGCTGTACCCGCTGCTGCTCGGCCGCGGCAAGCGCGTGTTCGCCGACGGAACCGTGCCCACCGCGCTGCGCTTGACCGAATCGGTCAGCTACGCCAACGGCCTCATTCACCTGGCTTACGAGACCGCCGGCGCACCCACATCCGGTTAACCGCCGCCAGGAGTGTTCATGGGTACCTCACCGAAGTGGGCGGTTGTCGCAGTCGATTTGGACGGGACGTTGATCCGCGGGACGACGGTGTCCCTCCACCTCGGACAGCGGATCGGCCATCGCGCCGCCATCGAGGAACTCGAGCGCCGCTTCGCGGAGGGTGAGATCAATAGCGCTGACGTCGCCGACGGAGATGCGCCGTACTACAGGGGTCGGTCCATCGCCGAGGTTGCGGACGCGATGGCCGAAGTCCCGTGTATCGATGACATACGCGAAGGGGTCGAGCAACTCGCGTCTCGCGCAGTCGACGCGTTGTTGTGTACCGTGGGATGGAAGTTCGCCGCTCGATGCGTGGCCGATCGGTTCGGGTTCTCCGCAGTGTCCGGCACCGTCATGCAAATCGACGGAGGCGGCATACTCGCCGGTCGGGTTGCTCAGTACTTCGAGCCCGAAGACAAAGTTGCCTTCTTTGCGCGACTACTGCGAAGCGCGCGGTCTCGGCATGAACCAGGTCGTCGCCATAGGTGACGGTCGATCAGATCTCCCGATGTTCGAAGCGGTGGGATACTCAGTCGGGCTCAACGCTTCACCAGCTGCGCGCGCCGTGGCATCAACCTCAGTGGATAGTCATTCGTTTCTCGACGCCCTGCGTGCCGTTCCCGGCTTACTCGTCGACTGACCCCTCGATCTGCGTCGTCTTGTGACACGAATCGGGACGGGTGCGGACACGCACACATCTCTTACCCGCTTCACGGCCGGTACTCGGGCGGCGTCGGTGCTTGCGGCGGCAGGTGCAGCGGATCGACGACGTCTTGGTTGACCAACCTTGACCACTGGCCGGTCGCGCGCAGCCGTTCGAGCACGGCGTTGACGAACCGCACGAAATCTGAGTGGCTCCGCGCGATCGCCATGCCGTAGGGCTCGGGCTCGAGCCGTGCGGGCAGCAATCGCGTGGGCACGGAGGATCCGGTCTGGAGTCCGGCGAGTATCGTGTCGTCGTTCGTGATCGCGTCGACCGCGCCCTGCTGCAACGCAAGAAGACAGTCGCTGCGTTGAGCGGCAGTCACGATATGCGCGTTGGGCGCCGCTGCAGGAGACGTTACGTCGGCAATCGACGCCGAGCCCGCGATTGCACAGACCCGCTTGTCGCCGAGGTCAAGGATGCTTCGGATGGGCGAGTCCGCTCGGACGAGCAGACCCTGATGAGCCAGGTAGTACGGCGTCGTGAAGTCGACCTGTTGCCATCGCGAACACGTGATCGACAACAGGTCGGCGACGATATCGACCTCGCCGTTGGCGACTGCCGGGATGCGCTGCGCCGAGGTCAGGGACCGGAACACGATCGCGTCGGGGTTGCCGAAGATGGCACGGGCGATCTCACGCGCGAGGTCGATATCGAACCCGGTGGGTTGACCCTTCGCGATCCGATGCGCGAACCCCACAGCGTCTTGGTCGACGCCGACGACGAGGTAGCCCCGTGCGTGAATTCGCTGCATGAACGAGCCGGACGGCATCGCGCCGGGTGTTGGCAGCGATCCTGCCGGTCGCAGACTCGGAGTGGGATCGGCGGCCTGACACGGCCAGGGTGGTTGGCGGAACGGAACCTCGGGCACGGTCGTCGTCGATGACGATGCCGGCGCATGATTGGGTTCGAACTCGACCCTCACGCCCCTCCGGCCCGACGCTGCACTCGCAAAAAGGGCGACCAGGACGCAGACACCGGCAACGACGGCGGCGACCGCGCCCAGCGCGCGCCGGCGAAAGCGCAGCCGGTCGCCTCGGACATAGATCCGGGTCAGAAGCGCATCACGGTCATCCATCGGCAAGGTTCACCTGCACTAACGTCTCGGGATCGAGCGCGCCTCGTAACCGGGAGATTCCACGGTGGATGTGGCGCTTGACCGTGCCGTTCGATACGCCCATCACGAGCGCGGTGTCGTCCTCGGAGTAGTCGGCGAGGTACCGCAACGCGATCGCCAACCGTTGCTGTCGCGGCAAACGCACCAGCGCCGCAACCAACGCCGATCGGAGCACGGCCGCCTCCTCCGGCGAAGGCTCAGTTGACACGATGACCGGCG
This sequence comes from Acidimicrobiia bacterium, assembly GCA_035563695.1. Classification (GTDB taxonomy): domain Bacteria; phylum Actinomycetota; class Acidimicrobiia; order IMCC26256; family PALSA-610; genus DATMUX01. Next base: position 2,564 of record DATMUX010000663.1, on the reverse strand, counting down.
AAGGCTTACGGCGACGCGTCACATCGATCGCGAGGTTCGCCGTCACCTTCACCACCCACGCGCCCGGACGCTGGGCTCGTAACACCCGCCATCGGGCCCACGCTCGCGCAAACGCCTCCGCGGCCAGGTCACGGGCGAGCTCTTCATCGCCGATGATCCGGCGGGCCACGCGCACACAACGGTCGAACTCGGCGTCGAACACCTCCTCGAAGTCCCCGTCGTTGCGCACAGCTGTCCGCCGATCCGCGGCCCGCCTTTGCCGGGCTCCTACCGATCCCAACGCATCCACGGCCTCCGAGGTTGACCGACACCTCCCATCACACTCTCCGCCGGGACTTGTACTGCCACCGTGCGAAGCAGCGACCGCCACGCGACGGCGGGGATCGAGGCTCAGCGGCCGGCTGCGGCCGACGGCCCAGGCACGACTGCCACCGGGAGGGCACCCATCCGCGGGATGCCGGTGTATCTGTCGTACTCGGCGTCGGTTCGCAACAGGCGGTTCGTGTTCGCCCCGTCGATGTGGGGATCCTCGTTCTCGCCGGGGTTACCGCCGAAGTTGTGACTCATCGATACCACCCCGGGGCGCAGGTCGGCGTCGGCCTCGGCGACGCTCGTGATCGCGTCGTATTCGGAACGGATTTCCACTACGTCGCCGGCCGCGATGCCGAGCCGGGCAAGGTCGTCGGGATGCATGAATGCGGGGTTGTAGCGGCGGCCGCGCATGAGACCCGGGAGGGAGCGGCCGGTCGAGTTGATCACCCGGTTCTCGCGGCGGGGCACGAAGAGGAACGGCCGGCCGTCGTCTCCGTGGGGCGTGTGGGCGCGTTCGCGGATCTCGCCCAGCTCGGCGAGCATGTCGGCGTTGCCGACGTCGAGGCGGTCTTCGCAGTCCGGATCACTGGGGCCGACCCGTTGGTCGAGCAGCTTCTCGAACACGTGACCGTGGGGGTAACGCTTGACCTCGTCGAGCGGTACATGCGAGCCGCGACACATGATCTCGTAGAGGTCGTCGGTAGTCGGCTCGTGCTCCATGTCGAGCGGTACCACTTGGATGGGTGCCTCGAGATGCGCGCCGATGCGGCCGAACACGTTGACGACGTTGAGCGACAGTCCGAGGCGCTGCGCCACGCGGTAGTACAACTGCCAGTCCTCGATGAGGTCGGAGCCGGCGGGTGGATCGATCAGGGCCGGCGTGTACTGGGCGTACGGATCGCGGAAGCCGTATCCGGGGTGGAAATACTTGATGACCTCGGTGACCTGCGTCATGCTCGGCGTCTCGAGCGTCATCTTGGTCGCGACCACGTAGTCGGCCATGCGCGCCGTCGGGGAGTACTCGACGTCGGTCGTCACCAGTAGCTCGAGCGACTCCAGTGCTTCGCGGGTGCGGCGCTGGTCGGGCCAGGCCATCATCGGGCTGCCGCCGACGTTGAACAGCGCCCGTATCTGGCCCTCGCCGGGAAGCAGGATCTCGTCGGCCAGCGCAGCCGTCGGCAATCCGCCGTTGGTCTGTTCGAGCCCGCGCACGCGCATCTTGTGCCCGAAACCCACCGGCCGATAGGGCCCGCGCGCCTGAGCCTTGGCGTAGTTGGGCGGCATGAGCACGTTGGGCCGCTCGATCCGATCGCCGGCGCGGGCCCACCAACCGCGCACCGACATGAGGCACAGCAACAGATAGGACACGACGCTGGTGCAGCTCGTCATGCTGATTCCGGTGCCGCCACCGGCACCGCCCCGCCGAGCCGTGCCGAGGGTCCGCGCCGCCTCGACCAAGTCGTCGATCGAGATGTCGGCCCGTTGGGCAACGAACTCCGGAGTGAACGGCGCGACGGCGGCCCGAAGCGACTCGATGCCGTCGACGTGCTGCCGGACGAAGTCGTGGTCGACCAGCGCCTCGCGGAGAATGACATGGAGCAGTCCGGCCATCACGACCGAGTCCTGCCCGGGTCGAGCCTGCAGGTGGACGTGCGCCCAGCGCGCCGTCTCGGTTCGCCGGGGATCGATGACGATCACCTTGGTACCCCGCTCGACCGCCCGCGCCAGGCGCTTCGCCGGGTTCTCGGCCAGGAACTGCTTGGAGATGACCGGGTTGGTTCCCGCGAACAGGAACGCATCGACCTCGTCGAAGGGAGTCCGGCCGCCGAGCCACAAGCCGTGAAGCGCATCGGCGATGCGAGTCCCGGGCTGATCGATCGACGCGGCCGAGAAGATCATCTTGCTGCCGAGCGCCGTGAGCAACGCCGCGGCGATGGAGCCCATCGCCGGATAGGAGGCGCTCGCCGTCCCGATGTAGATCGCGACGGCGTTGGGGCCGTGACGGTAGACGACATCGCGCAGCCGATCGGCGATCTCATCCACCACGTCGTCGCTGGAAATCTGCTCGTGTGATCCGTCTCGACGACGACGCAGGCTGTGCAGCAACCGGTTCGGGTTCGCGTGCATCTCCGGCAGCGCCCGACCCTTCGGGCACGTGTAACCCTCGAACAGTGGAGCGTCACGGTCGCCGTGCACCGCCACCGCGCGCCCGTCCTCGATCGTCACCACGATCGGGCACATCGCCGTGCACA
>DATMUX010000662.1:0-2302 GCA_035563695.1 Acidimicrobiia bacterium | reverse complement strand
TGCCCGACGGTTGCGCCGATGTCCCGCTCGCCGAGCTCGACGGGCGCACGCCGCTCGAAGCCGCGCACATGCCGCGCCTCGCCGGTCTCGCGGCCCGCGGCGAGGTCGGCCGCGCGGCCGTGATCCCGCCGGGGCTACCGCCGGGAAGCGACGTCGGCAACATGGCGATCCTCGGTTACGACCCGGCGCGCTACCACACCGGCCGCGCGCCGATCGAGGCGGCCGCGATGGGCGTGGAGCTCGGCCCCGACGAGGTCGCGTACCGCTGCAATCTCGTCACGCTGTCCGGCGACGACCCGCCGCTCATGGTCGACTTCGCCGCCGGTCATCCGAACAACGCGCAGAGCCACGCGATCGTCGCCGCGCTCGACGAGGCACTCGGCGGCGGCCGCGACGGCGTGCGGTTCCACCCGGGCGTGGAGTACCGCCACCTGTGCGTCGTGCCCCGTGCGTGGGCCGACGCGGAGTGCACACCCCCGCACGATCTCACCGGGCAGCGCGCCGTCTTCCCGACGGGTGCCGCGGCGCCGCAACTGCACGCGCTCATGGACGCGTCGCGTGCCGTCGTGCAGAACGCGGCGCGTGTCGTCGACTGTCGCGCCACCCAGATCTGGTTGTGGGGCCAAGGTGTGAAACCGGCGTTGCCGTCGTTCGCGCACACATACGGCGTACACGGCCGCATGTCGTCGGCGGTCGACCTCGTCATCGGTCTGGGTGTGCTCACCGGTATCGAAGTCGTCGACGTTCCCGGCGCGACCGCGGGATTCGACAACGACTATCGCGGGCAGGCCGATGCGTGCGTGCGGTCGCTCGCCGATCGCGACCTGTTCGTGCTGCACGTCGAAGCGACCGACGAGGCGGGTCACCAGGGTCGTGCCGACATCAAGGTCGACGCGCTCGAGCGTTGGGACCGCGACATCATCGCTCCCGTCGTCGACGCGCTCGACACCGCGGGCGAGGCGTACCGCATCCTGTTGATGCCCGATCACGCGACGCCGTGCGACATCAAGACGCACAGCTCCGACCCGGTGCCGTACCTGTTGTTCGACTCGGAGCACACCGGCCCGGGCGGCCGCTACTCCGAACCGGCCACGGCGACCTGCCCGCCCGTGCCCGGACACGGACTCATGACCCGGCTCGTCGCTCGGTAGATCCCGCGCTCGACGGTCGCGCGGCCGGCGACGAGAACGCTTCAGGAATCGTCCGGGAGCGCCGAGTGTTGTGGAGAGAGATGCGCCCGAGCCCGGCGAGGGTATAAGGTGGCATCGATCCCTCGAGACCCCCTCGGGAACATGTTGCCGCCGCACCGTCGTCGGGACGTGTTGTTCGGGCCGGGACCGGATCCCCTCACCTTCTCCCAGGGTTGTGCGCCCGCACATTTCCGGGAGGGCGTGCGAGATCTTCCGAGGGCGTCCCGGCCGGCGTTTGGCGATCCTCCGCGCGTCGGTACTTGGCAACACGCAGACACTCCGGCCGCCGTGGCGAGTCACGCGCCCACCCGGTCGGGAGGAGCACGACATGAGCGACACCTTCGACCGTTCGCAGCTGGACGGCAAGGACCGGGAGCAGCTCTCCGAGATCGCGTCGGCACTCGGCGTCAAGTCGATCAGCCGGATGCGCAAGGCCGATCTCGTCGACGCGATCGTCGGCGCGACGGCGGGCACGAACGGCGCGGGCGATGCCCAGGCTCCCAAGCCCCGCAAGGTGCGATCGACCGCGACCGCGGCCGCCGACGACTTCGCGTCGATCGCCGCGGAGGAGAACGCGCTCGCGTCGAGCGCGGGCGCCGCCGCCGACATGACGTTGATCCGGCCGCGCCGCCGCCCGGGCGAGGGCAACGGGAATGGCGAGGCCCCGGCCCCCGCCACCTCCGCGGATCTCGCGCCCTCGCCGCCCGACGACTCGCCGCCGAGCGCGACCTCCGAGGAGGGTTACGCCGAGAGCGCGCCCGGCGGTGACCGTGCGCACCAGCAATGGCGCGAGGACGACGCACAAGGCAACCGCCGCCGCCGCCGGCGGCGCGGCCGCGACCGGGAACGCGGACCGGGCGAGCCCCGCGAGCCGCGTGCGAACGATGACTACGCCGGCGAGCAGATCGACATCGAAGGCCTGCTCGACCTCCGCGACGAGGGCTACGGCTTCCTGCGCGCGTCCGGATACATCGCCGGCCGCAACGACGCCTACGTGTCGGCGTCACAAGTGCGGCGCTTCGGGCTCCGCAAGGGCGACTACGTCAAGGGCGCGACGCGGCCTCCCGCGAGCAGCGAGAAGTACCCCGCGCTCGTTCGCGTCGACCTCATCA
>DATMUX010000661.1:0-4591 GCA_035563695.1 Acidimicrobiia bacterium | reverse complement strand
CGAAGTGTCAGTCGAGTGTCACCGGCACGAGGCTCGTGGCGCCGCCGAACGAAGGCGGCTCCGGTTGCTACGCGCCGACGAAGGTCCAGCGGCGCGTCGTCTCGCCGGGCAGCAGCCGCCCGAACCGAAGGCCGGGAAAGTGTGCGGCGGCCACGGGAACATCCGAGCCTTCCAGCTCGCGCGCGTACGCCTCGCGCACCCGGTTCGCGAGCTCCTGGTCGTGGTCGACGAGGAGATTGAAGTCGTCGTCCATCAGCTCGAGTGGGCAGTGAATGATGTCGCCGAGGAGCAGCGCTCGCGCGGTTCCGTCGGAGACGACGACGACGCTGCTACCCGGCGTGTGCCCGGGCGCGAGGCGTACGTCGATGCCCGGCATCAGTGTTCCGTCCGCGGTCCACGTCTCGACGCGGTCGGCGACGGGCGCGAGGCGTTCCCGCGCGCGCGGCGCACGGAAGAGACGCGAGACGAAGTGCTCCTCGTCGGGACCCGCGCGGAAGTACTCGAGGTCGGCCGCGGCGCACCGGATCGTCGCGTTCGGAAAGTACGGCGCGCCATCGGCCGAGACCCACCCGATGTGGTCGAAGTGCAGATGCGTGAGAACCACGTCCGTGACGTCGGCGGGCCGCACCCCGAGCGCCGCGAGCGACACGGGCAGCTGTCCCTGCACGATGTGGGTTCGCGCGAAGTCGTCGGCGATCCGGCGCGCGACCTCGGCGGGAAGCCCGTGCGCCAGGATCGAGGCCGCGATCGGGTCGGCGGGATCGTCGAGGTCGATCACGGGCGTTGCGAAGCCATCCGCAAAGGCCTGCCCGGATCCCGCGTCGACGAGCACCACGCGATCGCCGGTGCGCACGAGGAACGCGCCCAGCGTGCTCTCGACGAGTCCATCGGCGCGGAACATCCCGTCCTGGTCCTGCCACAACGGCGAAGCCGGCTCGGGCATCGGCTTGGTCGCGTGAAGCATGCTCAGGATTCTCCCGTCGAGCACGGGCTCGATCTCGATGCGGCCGATCTTCACGTCACCGAACCTCTCGCGGTGCCGACGCTCACCACCACGATGCGACAGCCGTCGGGTCCCGGTCTCATCGCGTGATCGACACCGGGCATCACGATGAGGTCGCCGGCCCCGACGTGGTGCGCACCGTCCCGGAGGAGCAACTCCCCGGTTCCCTCGTGCACGAAGACGAGGTCGAGTGTGTCGGAATGATGGATCATGCCCGCCGTCGTCGATTCGCGGCGCGCGTCTTCCGGAGGGTGCTCGACCACCAGCCAGCGCAGCAGACCGGGAGCAAGGCCGACATCGACGTTCGGGCCGAGGGCCGGCGACTCCGACCGCGGCGGGCTCTCGGTCGTCGCGTAAGCGAGCGCGACGTTCACGCCATGGCCGTCGACGGGGGCGGGGGTTACTTCGACGGTCTCGACGAGGTACGAGTGTCCGTCGGCGTCGACGCCGGTGATCAGCTTGCGCATGCGACGCACATCCTCATCGTCGGTACTTCACGGACATGAACAGGATGTGCTCGCGCTCGTACTCGTCGGCCATGTCGGGGTGTTGTTCGCGCAAGTGTGCGAACGCGACGTCGACGATCTCGTCCTCGGTCGCGCCGGTGAACGCGGTGCCACACGGGCACCGCAACACGTACTCGAACTCGGGCCGGCTCGACGTCATGCGCCCGCCTCCTCGATCAGGGCCACGATGTCCGCCGGGCCGAGCGGTTGATCGCGCACTTGCACGCCGAGTGGCGCGAGCGCGTCGGCGATCGCGTTGATCACGGCCGGTGGTGCCCCGATGGCACCGCCTTCGCCGAGTCCCTTGTGCCCGCCGGGGTTCGTCGGGGCCGGCGTCTCGATGTGGCCGTACTCGATCTCGGGGACCTCGGTTGCGGTCGGCAGCAAGTAGTCGACGAAGGTGGTCGCGAGCGGGTTGCCCGCGTCGTCGTACGGCAAGTGCTCGTACAGCACACCGCCGATGCCCTGCACCACTCCCCCGGCGATCTGTCCTTCCACGACGTTCGGGTTGATCATGACGCCGCAGTCCTCGCTGACGACGTACCGCAGGATCTCGACCGCACCGGTCGCGGGGTCGACCTCGCACACGCAGATGTGACAAGCGTTCGACCACGTGCAGAACGAGTCGGGGGTGTAGCGGACCTGCGCTTCGAGTCCGGGCGGAACGCCTTCCGGAAGACTCGCGGGCTGGCTGTATGCCTGGTGTGCGATCTCGGTGATCGTCATGCCCTTGTTCGGCGTGCCCGCAACCTGGACGCGTCCGTTGACGAGCTCGAGGTCGTGTTCGGCCGCCTCGAGCTGGTGCGCGACGATCGAGAACATCCGATCTCGTACCTCCCGCGCCGCGAGCCGGGCGGCTCCACCGAGAATCACGGCGCTGCGGCTCCCGCCGGTTCCCGGCCCGAACGGCGTCTTGTCGGTGTCGCCCTGAATGACGCGCACCTGATCGAAGTCGACGCCGAGCTCGTCGGCAACCACCTGCGCGATGGTCGTCTCGACGCCTTGGCCGTGACTCGCTCCGGTGTGCGCGACGTCGACCTTGCCGTTGGGGCTGACACGCACGGTCGCCGCGTCGGTGCTCATGAAGCCGAACGCCATCGCCGTCGGTTCGGCGAACATGCTCACGCCGATGCCGACGAGCCGACCATCGGCGCGCCAGGCGCGCTGCTGCTCACGAAGCTGCTCGTACCCGATCTTCTCGGCCGCCTGCTCGAGCGTTGCGGCCGCCGTCATCTGGTCGTAGACCATGCCCGTCGGCATGACGTACGGCAGTTCCTCGTCGCGGATCACGTTTCGTCGCCGCAGCTCCAACGGGTCGATCTCCAACCGCGCCGCGAGGCAGTCGATCATCTGCTCGCGTGCGACCGTCTCGACCATCCACGGACCGCGGTATGCGCCGCGGCCGACTGTGTTCGTGTGCACCGACAACGCCGATGCGCCGAACGCGGGTATCCGGTACGGACCGGGAAACAGGATCGTCGTGAAGACGGCGGCGCTCCCACCCGGGCTCGGGAACGAACCCGCGACCTCGAGGAACTCGACCTTGGCGCCGAGCAGCGTGCCATCCTCGTCTGCCGCCATCGTCACCGTCGCGTGGTCGTGCCGGGCGTGCTCGTCGGCCATGAGGTTCTCGCGCCGGTCCTGGATCCATTTCACCGGTCGCCCGAGCAGCTTCGCCGCGAGCACGACGGCGAGCTCCTCCGGCCGCGGATGCATCTTCAGCCCGAAGGCACCACCGACGTCGGGCATGATCACGTGCACCTGGCTGTCTTCGATCCCGAGCACTCGCGCCATCTGACCGCGCACACCGTGCGGTCCTTGCGTCGAGATCCACACCGTGAGCTCTTCCCGGACTCGATCCCAACTGGCGAGGATCCCTCGCGTCTCCATCGGTACCGTCGCGTAGCGGTGCTGCCGAAACGTCTCGGTGAGGACGACCGGAGCGGATGCGAGCACCTCGTCGAGCGCGGGGTTCGGTGCGTACGGAACATCGACGTAGACGTTCGATGCCTCCTCGGGGTGCACACGCGGCACATCGGCGTCGCGCGCGCGCGTCGGCTCGAGGAGCGGATCTTCGGCATCGATCTCCATCTCGATCGCGTCGACCGCGTCTTCGGCGTGGTAGCGCGATCCGGCGACGATCATGGCGACCGGTTCGCCGACGTACCGGACGTCGCCGTCGGCGAGCAAGCGGAACGGCCGTTCGCGCTGGGGCGGCTCGTCGTCGACCCGATGATCCTGCACGAGGTGGCCGAGATCGGATGCAACGTAGACGGCCACGACACCGGGCACCTCGGCTGCGGCCTTGGTGTCGATCGAAACGATGCGACCGCGTGCGGTGTGACTGCGAGCGAACGCGACATGCAGTGCTCCGGGGACGTCGATGTCGTCGACGAATTGTCCGCGCCCCGTGAGAAACCGAGCGTCTTCGTGCCGTGCGACGCGTTGCCCGACGAAGCGCGCACCCGGTTTCATGTCGCCACCGCCGCGTTCGCCGCGTGCCTCACCGCGCAGATGATGCCCTGGTATCCGGTGCAACGGCACAGGTTCCCGGAGAGGGCCTCACGAATCTGCTGATCGCTCGGCTTCGAGTTGTCGCGCAGGAAGGCAGTCATCGAGACGATGAACCCGGGGGTGCAGAAGCCACACTGCAGCCCGTGCGCGTCGCGAAAGGCTCGCTGCACAGCGGTGAGCTCACCGTCGGGACCTCTGATGCCTTCGATCGTCGTGACCACCGCGCGATGGGCCTGTGCCGCGAACATCAGGCACGACCGCACCGCGGCCCCGTCGACCAGAACGGTGCAGGCACCGCAGACGCCGTGCTCGCACCCGAGGTGGGTGCCGGTCGAGCGGCACTCGTCGCGCAGGAAGTCGGCCAGCGTCAGACGCGGCTCGACCATCGCCTCCCTCGACTCGCCGTTGACCACCACCGCGATCGCGATCTCAGCCACGCGTCGCCTCTCCTATCGCGTCGTTCAGGGCGCGCTCGACCATCGCGGCGCCGACGCGCCTGCGATACCGGGCCGAGCCGTGCAGATCCGAGGGAACATCGCCGAGGGGTGTCACCGCCAACCGGCCGATC
>DATMUX010000660.1:0-14446 GCA_035563695.1 Acidimicrobiia bacterium | reverse complement strand
CGGCGACGAGCCCGCCCGCCCATACCGCCTGCCCGGCGCGCGCGTACGCGCCGTCGAAGTCGACGCGCTCGACGCGCCGGCCGATCCCGTCCCACCGGGCGAGCTCCGGACCGTTCCCGCGCTGCTCGCAGCGTGCGGCCGCGGGCGCGATCGTCGCGACGACCTCGCGCCCGAAGGCCGAAGCATTCGCTGCGAGCGCGGCGCGACGGGCCGCGGCGAGATCGGTGCCGTCGATGAGCGCGCGCAGTGCCCAGTCGGCGGCGAACGGGTCCTCCGGGATGTCGGCGCGCCACGCGGCCAGCGCCTCCCGGGCGTCGTCGAAGGTCGAAGTCACCTCGCGATTCTGCCTCGTGACCGGTAGGTTGGGGTCCCATGATCCGGGTCGGTGTGTTCGGTGCGGGCGGGCGCATGGGTGCGACCGTCTGCGAGGCCGTGTCCGGTGCCCCCGATCTCGAGCTCGTCGCCGCGGTCGATCCTTGGCACGCCGGCGAGACGGTCGGCGAGCTCGTGATCGCGCCCGACGCGGGCGCGCTCACGCAGGCCGGAGCCGAGGTTGCCGTCGACTTCACGGTCATCGACGCGGCCCGCGACAACCTCCGCTGGTGTGCGGCGCACGGCGTGCACGCGGTGGCCGGCACGTCGGGATTCGGCGAGGCCGACATCGCGGAGCTGGGCGCGGCGTTCGATGCGTCGCCGGCCAACGCCGTCATCGTTCCCAACTTCGCGATCGGCGCGGTGCTGATGATGCGCTTCGCCGAGCTGGCCGCGCCGTTCTTCGAGAGCGCCGAGATCATCGAGATGCACCACGAACGCAAGATCGACGCGCCGTCCGGCACGGCGATGGCCACCGCGCAGCGCATCGCGGCGGCATCGAAGGACTGGCTGACCGACCCGACCACGAAGGTCGTCGCCGAGGGCGCGCGCGGCGGGAACGTCGAAGGCATCCCGATCCACGCGGTACGGCTGCGCGGGATGCTCGCGAGCCAAGAGGTGCTGTTCGGCACCACCGGCCAGAGCCTGTCGATCCGCCACGACACCTACGACCGCACGTCGTTCATGCCCGGCGTGCTGCTCGCGGTGCGCAAGATCGCCGGCACATCCGGCCTCACCGTCGGGCTCGACGCGCTGCTCGGTATCTAGCGGTTCGCGATCACGCGCGACTACTCGCCGTCCATCCCGCCGAGGTAGCTCGACTCCAGCAGGTGCTGGTTCGCGGCGAGGTCGGCGGCGGTGCCTTCGAGCACCAGTTCGCCGTGGCTGAGCACGTAGCCGCGGTCGGCGATGCCGAGCGCGAGATGCACGTGCTGTTCGACGAGGAGCACGCCGGTTCCCGTGTCGTCGACGATCTCGCGCAGGATCGCGAGCAGGTTCTCGACGATGATCGGCGCGAGGCCGAGGCTCATCTCGTCGACCATGAGCAGCCTGGGTGTCGACGCGAGCGCGCGCGCCATCGCGAGCATCTGCTGTTGACCACCCGAGAGCAATCCGGCGCGCCGGCTCTGGATGTCGGCGAGTGCCGGGAAGTAACGCAGTGCCCGGTCGATATCGGCCGCGCCCGCGTGCGCGCCGAGCTGCAGGTTTTCGTGGACCGTGAGCTGGAAGAACAATGAGCGGTCCTCGAGCACGTGCGCGAGACCGTCGCGGGCGACGAGATGGGGGCGCCGGCCCTTGACCGAGTTGCCGAACACCTTGACGTCGCCCTTCATGACGGGATTGAGCGCCGAGGTCGTGAGCAGCGTGGTGGTCTTCCCGGCCCCGTTGGGGCCGAGTAAGGCGACGATCTCGCCGGGCGCGACGTGCAGGTTGAGGTCGCGCACGACGGGCACGCCGTTGTAGCCGGTGTACAGGCTCTCGATCGCGAGGAGCGGCGCGCTCGAGCTCATTCGGCGGCCTCCGCCGACGAGCCGAGGTAGGCCTCGATCACCCGCGGATCGCGCTTGATCTCGTCGGGTGTGCCCTGCGCGATCGTCGCGCCGAACTCGATCACGTAGATGTAGTCGCAGACGTTGAGCACGAGACCCATGTCGTGGTCGACGAGGAAGATCGTGATGCCGGCATCGATGATCCGGCGCAGGCGGCAGCCCAGCTCCTGCGACTCCGACGTGTCGAGACCAGCGGCCGGCTCGTCCATGCACACCAGCTGCGGACGGGCGGCGAGTGCACGCGCCGCGCTGATGAGCTTGCGCTGCCCCTGGCTGACCTCGTTCGGCATGCGTAGGGCGAGCTCGCGGATGCCGAGGACGTCCATCGCGTACTCGACGCCGCTGCCCTTGTGGCTGCGTTGCGGCCACACCAGGTCGGTGAGGAAGCTCCGCGCGGATTGGGGCTCGGCCGCGACGCGCAGATTCTCTTCGATGTTCAGGTCCTCGAACAGCTCGAGCGACTGCCATGTGCGCCCGAGACCGAGCCGGGCGCGGCGGTGCGCAGGCAGCCGTGAGATCTCCTGCCCCGCGAAGCGGATGCTCCCCGTCGTGGGGACGAAGCCGGTGATGCCGTCGATGAACGTCGTCTTGCCGGCGCCGTTCGGGCCGATGAGTCCGATGAGCTGGCCCTGCTCGACGGTGAAGCTCACCGCGTCGACGGCGCGCAGGCCGCCGAACGTGACGCTCATGTCGATCGTGCTGAGCAGTTCCATCACGCCGCTCCCGGTCCGGACGCCGCGACCGCGGGTTGCGCATCGGTGGCGCCCGTGGAGCGGCCCCGCAACCAGGCCCGCAGCCGTTTGCCGCCCAGCGCGATGTTGCCGGCGATGCCTTCGGGGTTCTGGATCGCGGCGACGATGAGCCCGAGGCCGCCGATCACGAGCACCATGCCCGGCGACATCCCGAACTTGTCCTCGAGCAGCGTGAAGAGCAGCCCGCCTTCCACGAGGAAGCCGCCGACGACCGCGCCGCTCACCGTCGAGATCCCACCCAGGTAGGCGAAGGCGAAGAACACCAGCGACTCGCGGTAGCTGAACGGGTCGGCGGTCACGGCGCCCGCCTGGTATGCGAGGACACCGCCGCCGATGCCGGCGACGAAGGCCGATACCGCAAAGGCGAGCAGCTTCGTTCCGGCGACGTTCACTCCGGCGGCGGCGGCGGCGCGTTCGTTCGAGCGCATCGCGAGCATCTGGCGGCCCGTCGTCGATCGGCGGAGGTTCGCGACGAGGTAGCAGAGCACGACGACCGCGACCAGGCAGAAGATCGCGGTCATCGGGTTGGGCTGCAGCCCGTCACCCGCGGTGAGCCCGAGGAAGTGGTACTTGCCCGGGTTGTTGGGGTTGATCCAGCTCGGCACGTGCACCGGCGCGCCGTTGTACCCGCCGGTCACGCTGTTGTTGCCGAACACGACGTAGTCGATGGCGACCGCGAACGCGAAGGTGATGATCGCGAGGTTCACGCCGCGCACGCGCAGCGCGGGGATCGCGACGAGCAGGCCCACGACGAGCGCGACGAGCGCACCAAAGAGGATCGGCCACGGGAACGGCCACCCGTGCTCGAACGAGAGCTTCGACACCACGAACGCCGAGATGCCCGCGAACGACATCTGCGCGAGCGAGATCTGGCCGACGAAGCCGGTCACGACGACGATCGACAGGCAGATGATGATGCCGATCAGCGTGTTGGCCAGCGCGCCGCGGTACACCGGGCTGAACAGGAACAGGCCGCAGATCGCGGCGAACACGGCGAGCGCCGGGCCGCCGTAGCGGATCGTCCACGCGGGCGGGCTCGGCGCGAACGGGAGGCGGCCCGACGAGATCGCGCCGCGCGTCGGCAACGTGCTCCCGATCAGGAACAGCACGAGGACGATCACGACGACCGGCAGCAGGTACTCGAAGCCGGGCCAGAACACGCCGTTCGACGACGGGAACCAGCTCTTGTTCGCGCTGATGTACTGCACGAGCGGCACCTGCATGCCGAGCACGAACGCGGCGAGCGTCGTCCGCCAGAACGACGAGAAGCTGCCGACGAGGGCCGCCGTGAGCGCGGGCACGATGAGCGCGGCGAGCGAGACCGGGTCCATGGTCGTGTTCACCGACGCGACGAGGATCCCCAGCAGACCCGTGATCACCGTCGACAGCACCCAGTTGGTACCTGCGAGGAAGTCGGGTGAGAAGCCGAGCACGACCGCGCCCTTCTCGTTCTCCGCGGCCGCGCGCGTCGCGAGGCCGAAGCGTGTGTACCGGAAGAGCATCGACAGCAGCACGGTGAAGACGATGACGAGGATCGCGACGAACAGCTGGTCCTGGGCGAGCTTGATGAACGGCAACCTCACCTGCGTCTTGTGCACGATCGGCAGCGGCCGGACCGTCTGCACCGTCGTGTTGTACCGCAGGATGATGATGGCCTGGAGGAACACGAGCACGCCGACCGACGCGACGACCTTGGCGAGCGGCGGCGCGTTGCGCAGCGGGCGGAACACGAGGAAGTGCAGCCCGAGGCCGAGCAGCACGCAGAACGCGAGCGAGAGGGCGAGGGCCGGCCAGAAGCCCATCGTCGTGCCGAACGAGATCGCGACGGGGATGTTCGGCATCGTGAACGACTTCGATCCGCCGGACGCGTGGACCAGGCCTTCGATCGCCTTGAGCGGGTTGGGGATCGGCGGGAGGAACAGCTTCCCGCTGCGGCGCAGGATCGTGTAGACGTACGCGACGTACATCGCGATCGCGCCGTTGGCGAAGTTGACGACGCCCGAGCCGCGATAGGTGAGCACCACGCCGAGTGCGATCGCAGCGATCAGCGCACCCTCGGCGACACCGCCGCCGGTCAGGAAGTTGTGGCGGTACTCGGCGTTCAACAAGATGAACGCGAGCAGCACGACGCCGAGCGCGATCAACAGCAGGCGCGGGACTCCGATCGCGGCGGCGCGGCGGCGGATCACGTGCGTGCTCGACGGTTCGATGACAATCCCCCCGGTTCGAGATCGGGGTGGGGGCTGCCCCCCACCCCGATCTCACGATTCCTGGATCGACCGGCTATTCGATCAGCTCGATGTCGACGTGTCGATGGGCTTCCCGTTGTGGCCGTCGGCGATGCTGACCCACTTGCCGTTCTTGTACTGCTGGATGCCGATCTGCGAGCCACACACCGAGACGTACGGCGGGACGTTGCACTTGAGCGGACCGACCTGCAACATCATCGGGCCCGTGAACCCGCGGATCTTGGCGTCGAGTGACGGGACCGAGAGATTGGCCGCGCCGATCTCGTTGACGAACTTCACCGCGGTGAGCACGTTCGCGAACATCGGGCCCGCGAAGCCGCTGTACTCGAGCGTGCTCGCGCCCGGTGCCGGCTTGCCGTACTGGTGGACCTTCGCGAGGTACGTGTTCATGCCCGACTCGGCCATGCCGGGAGTGGTGCCGGGCAGGAAATAGCTGTAGCCGTAGCCGCCGAAGTACCACCCGTCGGGGTAGGCGCCCGTGTCGCCCGCCTGCTGCAGGTGGTCGGTCATCGGCGTCCCGAAGCAGAGGCCGGTGGTGACGACGGTCGGCTTGATGTTCAACGACTTGATGGCGTCGTACATGCTGATGCACGTCTGCAGCGTCAGGATCGACACGAAGACGTCGGCCGAACCCGCGCCCGCAGCCTGCATGGCGGACTGCACCTGTGCTCCGTTCGCGGTGTCGGAGACGAAGACGGTCCTCACCGTCGCGCCGGCCTTGGTGAAGATCGGCTGCATGAGCACCGACGCGCCCGCGTGACCGGCCGCGTTGTCGTTGGCCAGCAGGGCCACCGTCTTCGGGTGGAACTGCTGCGTCGCGAAGATCGCCATGCCCTTCAGCACGCCGGGTGCGCCCGCGACGAACGCCTCACCCGCGGGCGTGACGAAGTCGGCCGGCGTGACACCGTTGCCGATGATCACGGCCTTCTTCCCGTTCAGGGCGTTGTACAGCTCGCTGTTGCCGTTGAGCAGCGTCCCGGTGAGCACGAGCTGGATGCTCGAGTCGTTCGCCATCTGCGCGCCGCACTTGGCCCCGTCGGACGCGTTGACGACCTGACAGGTCTTGATGACGATCTGCCGCCCGTCGGCGCCGTTCAACTCCGCGTTGGCGTAGGCGACGGCGGCGTCGACGCCGATCGTCGCCTCGGGGAAGTAGCTGTCCTGGTTGACGTAACCGATGGTGAGCGGCGCGCCCGTTGCCTTCTGCGGTTTGCCGTGCGTGTAGGTGATCGCCCACTGGTTGATCGCCGGGTCGGCGCTCTGCGCCGACGTGGTCGGCGAGGAGTTGTTGCCCGATCCGCCGGAACTGTTGCTCGAACTGCTCGACGAGCACGCGCTCGCGATCAATGCGAGCGCGACGAGCGCGGTCGCGAGCGTTGTGGTTCGTGTCCTCATGGTGCTCCTCTGCAGAATTTTCCGGCGGGGAGTATTTCAGACAAAGGGTTCGCCGTGCGAGTGGATCTTCCTGGAAGACACCCGGCGGGCGAGGTCGTCGAGATCGGTGACGACCTCGAGGTGTGCTTGAGTGCGCAACCACTCGACGTTGCGCCGGTGGAGATCTCGGCCGGGCTCGACGCGGTTGACGAAGGTGACGACGGGGTGCCCGGCGAGCGCGGCGGTGCTCAGGCGCACGAGATTGATCGTGCCGAGCCCGGCGTCGGCGACGAGCAGCACGAGGGCGGGCGCGAGCGCGTCGATCAGCGCGCGGCAGTCGCCATCGACCGCGATCGGTGAGCACACGCCGCCCGCGGTCTCGACGAGCGCGAGTGCGTCGCCGGGGAGGCCGGCGGCGGTCTCGGCCACGAGCTGCGCGATCGTGAACGGCGGGAGGCCCAACGCGTCTGCGGCAATCGGGGGCGCCATCGGCTCCGCCAGCCAGCGATGGTGCGGGCACACGACGGTCGGTGCCTCGCCGCTCGCCGCGGCGAGCACGTCGGCGTCGGTCTCGCCCCTGCCCGGTGCGAACGATTGCACGGGTTTGCGCGCGACGACCGGGACGTCGCGGGCGCGCAGGGCGCGCACGAGCGCGGCGGTCACGTACGTCTTGCCGACCTCGGTGCCCGTGCCCGCGACCGCGATCATCGTCATCGCGCGCGAACCGGGCCGAGCACCTCGTCGAGCGCGCGCTCGAGGTCGTCGATCTGCGCGGCGGTGTGCGCGGCCGAGACCGTTACCCGTAGTCGCGACGTCCCGGGCGGGACGGTCGGCGGCCGGATGGCAGGCACGAGGATGCCGCGCCCGAGCAATGCCTGCGCCGCGTCGAGCGCGGCCTGCTCCTCGCCACAGACGTACGGGAGGATCGGCGAGGGATGGTGCGGGCGCAGGCGGTCGACGTACGCGCGCAAGCGTGCGATGAGCTCGTTGCCTTCCGTAGAGCGCACGACGCGCAGCGCGGCGAGCGCCGCGGCCGTGTCGGCCGGGGTCGGCGCCGTCGTGAAGATGTACGGGCGCGCCCGGTTCTCGACGAGCTCGATGTAGCGCGCGGGCCCCGCCACGAAGCCGCCGAGCGCACCGAGCGTCTTCGACAGGGTGCCGACGCGGAGCACGGCGGCGTCGGGTGGCAGCGGGCCGAGCTCGGGCCCGAGCACGGCGTGCGCCTCGTCGAGCACGAGCAGCGCCTGTTCCCGCGCGCAGAGGTCGACGAGCGGGTCGAGCGCGACGCGGTCGCCGTCCATCGAGAACACGGTGTCGGTGACGACGAGGGTGCGGCGCGCGCCGCGGCCGCGCAGCAGATGCGCGAGATGGTCGAGATCGTTGTGGCGGTAGACGGCGGTGTCGGCGCGCGCGAGGCGGCAGCCGTCGATGATCGACGCGTGGTTCATCTCGTCGGAGCACACGAGCACGCCGGTGCCGCCGAACGTCGTGAGCACCCCGAGGTTCGTGGCGAAGCCCGTGGGGAACAGTGCCGCCCGGGGCATGTGCTTCCACGCCGCGAGCTCGCGTTCGAGCTCGCCGTGCACGGGTCGCGAGCCGACGATCAGGCGGGCCGAACCCGATCCCGCGCCGAAGCGGTCGAGCGCGGCGTGGGCGGCGGCGATCACGTCCGGGTGACGCGTGAGCCCCAGGTAGTCGTTCGAGGCGAAGCTGACGACCGGCGAGATCGCGGGATCGTGATCGCTCGGGGCGCGCCATCTCCCGGTGGCGCGGATCGCGTGCTGTTCCGCGTCGACCCACGCGTGCCACGTCACGGGGTGGTCACCTCGTCGATCGCATCCGACAGGGCATGCACGATCGTGTGGAGCTCGGCCGACGTGATGGTGAGGGGCGGCATGAGCGTGACGTCGTCGCCGATCGACCGCAGCAGCACGCCCCGTTCGACCGCGGCCGCGCCGACGCGCCGTCCCCACCGCAGACCGGCGGCGGGCGGTGCCAGCTCGACCGCGCCCATGAGGCCTCGCAGCCGCACTTCCTTCACCGCGGGCTTGCCCGCAACGCGGTCGTGCAACAGGCCGTGCAGCTCGTCGGAGCGTTCGCGCACGTTCGTGAGCACGTCCCACGCCTCGATGAGCTCGAGATGGCGCAGGGCGACCGCCGCGGCCAGCGCGTTCCCGCCGTACGAGTGCCCGTGGTAGAGCGTGCGCGTGCCGAGGTCGTCGCCCAGGAACGCGTCGAAGACGGGCCCGGTCACCGCGGTCACCGACATCGGCAGGTAGCCCGCGGTGAGGCCCTTCCCGAGGCACATCAGATCGGGACGCACGCCGCACTGCTCCGACGCGAACAGCGTGCCCGTGCGCCCGAACCCCGTCGCGATCTCGTCGCAGACGAGCAGTACGCCGTGGGCGCGGCACGCGGCGCCGAGTCGTCGCAACCCGTCGAGGTCGGCGAGTTGCATGCCTGCAGCGGCCTGCACCGACGGCTCGACGATGACGGCCGCGAGCTCGTGGGCGTGGCGGGCGACGAGGTCGATTGCCGTGTCGAAGCAGCCGGGATCGTCGAATGCGGGCGCGCGCACGACGGGGAAGCGCAGCGCGTCGAAGACGTCGGCACCGAAGCCGTCGTCGCCGACCGACAGCGCGCCGATGGTGTCGCCGTGGTAAGCGCCGCCGAACGCGAGGAACCGGGTCCGGCCGGTGATGCCGCGGTTCACCCAGTACTGGAACGCGATCTTGAGGGCCTGCTCGACGGCCGAGGCACCGTCGGATGCGTAGAGGAAGTGCGGTTCGTCGACGGGCACGACGCGCGCGAGCGCTTCCGACAGCTCGACGACGACCCGGTTGCCGTTGCCGAGCATCGTGGAGTGCGCGCCTCGCGCGAGCTGCTGCTGGATCGCGTCGTCCAGCTCGGGCACATGGTGACCCAGGGTCGTGACCCACAGCGACGAGATCGCGTCGAGGTAGCGGCGGCCGTCGACGTCGATCAGCTCGTGGCCCTCCGCGCGCTCGACGATCACAGGCCGGTTCGCCGCGAAGGCCTGCATCTGCGTGAAGCCGTGCCAGACGACGGCCGCGTCTCGTGCGACCCAGTCCTCGTGGTCTTCGTGTCCCATGTGGGGCCGATTCTCGCCCAGAATGGTGGGCGTGGCCCACACGAGCGATCCGTTGACGTTGCGCGACCGTGTGCTGGCGGCGACGTACCGCTGCGTCGCCCGGTTCGGTCTGGGCAAGACGACGATCGACGACGTGGCCAAGGAGTCGGGGGTGTCGCGGGCGACGATCTACCGGCAGTTTCCCGGCGGGCGCGACGAGTTGCTGCTCGAGACCGTCGGGTGGGAGCTCGGCAACTACTTCACGCAGCTGGCCGACCAGGTGAGGGACGCGCCGAACCTGGCGGAGCTGTTGCGCCGCGGCCTCGTGTTCGCGCACCGGTCGGTGGCCGAGCACGCCGTACTGCGCAAGGTCATGGAGACCGAACCCGAGCGGTTGTTGCCGTTGCTGACCACCGAGGCGACCAAGACGCTGCCGTTCATCGCCGACTTCCTACTGCCGTATCTCCGGCGCGAGGACGCGGCGGGCCGGCTGCGGCCCGGCGTCGATCTGGAGCGTGCGGCCGAGTACCTGGCCCGGACGATCCTGTCGCTGATCGGTGCGCCGGGCCGCTGGGACCTCGACGATCCGGAGCAGGTGGCAGAGCTGGTCCGCGACGAGCTGCTCGGAGGGATCGCGCTCGCCGGCTGAATCGGCCCCGGCGAATTCGTTGTTCCAGCCGATCCTGGAAGTATTGTCGGCGGGCCACTCCGCCCCAATACCGCGTCGCCCCAGGTCAGGACCCTCGCCCGCCCCCACCACCCCCTTCCCCGCCCGTATCGAAGATTCGTTCGAAGAATCTTCGATACGGGTTGTGGAGCGGGGTGGCGGCTCACTCGGGGCGGCGGCCCGGTGAGTCTGGGGAGGCACCGCGCTCGCGCTCGCGAGCACTACTGTGACGCGCGACACATTGACGATGAGACGATCAGTGGATAAATGTCTCAGGTAATGGATCGCCAAGACCGCGAGTTGGGGCCGCAGGCGGTCCGGGTGCTCGACGCCGCCGTGACCTGCATCGCGCGCGTCGGCCTGGGCAAGACCACGCTCGACGATGTTGCCCGCGAGGCCGGCTGTGCCCGCGCCACCGTCTACCGGTGCTTCCCCGGCAAGCAGCAACTGCTCGCCGCGCTGGTCGCGCGCGAAGTCGCCGCGCTCGGCGCGCACCTTCTCGACGCCGCCGCCGCGCACGACACGCCGGGCGCCGCCGTGACCGCCGTCATCGTCACGGCCGCGCGCGACCTGCAATCGCACGCCGCCCTCGCCTTCGTCGCGACGCACGAGCCCGAGCTGCTGCTCCCACACCTCGCGTTCGAGCGCGAGAGCGCCGTGCTGCGCGCCGCCGGCGCACTCGTCGCACCCGCGTTCGAGCGGTTCCTCGCGGCACCCCGAAGCGCGCCCCGGCTCGGCGAGTGGATCGCCCGCCTGACCCTGTCCTACCTGTGTTGCCCGTCCGACACCGTCGACCTGCACGACCCCGACCAGGTGCGGGCTCTCGTCGACGACTTCGTCCTGCCCGGATTCGCTCACGCGCTCCACCCCGAAGGGATCCTCCGATGAGCACGAACCAAGACATCATCGGCCGCGACGAGATCAACGATCTCGAGGCCATCCTGTCGGTGACGAACACCGACGTCGATGCCGTCGCGCACACCGTGGGTGCGAACCTCGATGCGATCTTCACGTGGGACTACGAGCGCAGCCGCCCGCCGCTCGTGAAGCTCTACGAGAAGGCCAAGGCGTCGCAGTGGAACGTCACCACCGACCTCGACTGGTCGATCCCCGTCGATCAGGAGCAAGTGGCGCTCAACAACATGGCGCGCGAGGACGTGAAGTTCTTCGGCGAGGGCATCGACCTGGCCGGAACGCCGTTCGCCAAGTGGACCGAGCAGGAATGGGTCCAGCTGGCGATCGAGGGCCAGAACTGGACGCTGTCGCAGTTCATGCACGGCGAGCAGGGTGCCCTCATCTGTACGGCCCGCATCGTGGAGACCGTGCCGTGGATCGACGCCAAGTACTACGCCGCGACCCAGGTCATGGACGAGGCCCGGCACGTCGAGGTGTTCGCGAAGTACCTCGACGAGAAGCTCTCGGGTCACTACCCGATCAACGCGCACTTGCGTCTGCTGCTCGACGACATCTTGACCGACACGCGCTGGGACATGACGTACCTCGGCATGCAGGTCATGGTCGAGGGTCTCGCGCTCGCGGCCTTCGGCTTCCTGCATCAGATGACCACCGAGCCGCTGCTGAAGCAGTTGCTGCGCTACGTCATGAGCGACGAGGCCCGGCACGTTGCCTTCGGCGTGCTGTCGCTGCAGGAGTACTACAAGGAACTGTCCGACGCGGAGATGAAGGACCGCCAGGAGTTCGCGTTCGAGGCCGCGGTGCGCATGCGCGACAGGTTCCTCCAGCAGGAGGTCTGGGACCGCATGGGCGTGCCCGTCAAGGACGCGCTCCAGCTCGTGCTGCAGGACGAGAGCCGGGCGATGTTCCAGAACGTCCTGTTCTCGAAGATCGTGCCGAACTGCAAGAAGCTCTGTTTGCTCGAGCGCAACGACGCTTGGCTGCGCAAGCGCTTCACCGAGCTCGGCGTGATCCAGTTCGAGGACTGGGTCGACACGGGCGAGGAGTACGCCATGCTCGACGAGGTCGCCAAGGACCGCGCCGCCGCGAGCTGACGAAGCAAGCGCCCACGGGCCTGCACTCCGCCGGCCGAATCGGCCTGTAGCGTGCAGGTCGATGCCGGTACGGATCGTCTTCCTCGGTGGGCTCGGCGAGATCGGCCGCAACTGCTTCTGCATCGAGGTCGACGGTCGCATCGTGGTCGTCGACTGCGGGCTCATGTTCCCGGACGCCGACATGCCCGGGATCGACCTCGTGCTGCCCGATTTCACCTACCTGCGCGACAACGCGGGGCGGGTGGAGGCCGCGCTGCTCACACACGCGCACGAGGATCACGCCGGCGGGCTCGCCTTCTTGCTCCGCGACATCTCGGTGCCGATCTACGGCTCGGCGCTGTCGCTCGCGCTGGCCCGGAACCGCATCGAGGAAGCGGGCGTGCTCGACCGCACCGAGCTCGTCGCGGTCGCCGACGGTGAGCGCCGGCTCATCGGGCCCATCGAGTGCCAGTTCGTGCCCGTCACGCATTCGGTGCCGCACGGCTTCGCCGTCGCCTTCTTCACGCCCGCGGGCACGATCGTCCACACCGGCGACTTCAAGCTCGACCTGACGCCCGTCGACGGCCGTCGCACCGACCTCGCACTGCTCGGTGAGCTCGCGCGCCGCGACGGCGGCGTGCGCCTGCTGCTGTCCGACTCGACGAACGCGGAACGTCCCGGATTCACGCCGTCGGAGTCGACCGTCGGCGCGGCGATGCGTGCGCTGTTCCGCGAACACCCGAACAAGCGGTTCATCGTCACGAGCTTCGCGTCGCACCTGCACCGCGTGGAGCAGGTTGCCCACGCCGCGATCGCGCACGGGCGCAAGATCGCGTTCGTGGGCAGATCGATGGAACAGAACGTCGCGCTCGCCCGGGAGCGCGGGTTCATCGACCTGCCGGAGCACGCGCTGCTCGACATCGAGGAGACCACGCGCTACGCACCCGGCGAGGTGTGCATCATCTGCACGGGCTCGCAGGGCGAACCAATGAGCGCACTTTCGCTGATGGCCGCACACGAGCACAAACACGTGAAGATCTCGCCCGACGACGTCGTCGTCATCAGTGCGCACGCCATCCCGGGCAACGAGTCGAACGTGTCGCGAGTGATCGACGCGCTGCATCGTGCGGGTGCGGAGGTGGTGCACGACCGGACATCGCCGGTGCACGTCTCGGGCCACGCGTCCCAGGAAGAGCTGAAGTTCATGCTGAACCTCGTGGCGCCGGAGTGGTTCGTGCCCGTGCACGGCGAGTACCGGCATCTCGTGCACCACGCGCGCCTCGCCTGTGACGTCGGGATCCCGGCGGATCACGTGTTGGTGTGCGAGGACGGCGACGTCGTGACGCTCACGGAGTCGGGTGCCGAGGTCGAACGGCGCGCCGTGCCCGCCGGCTACCTGTACGTCGACGGCATCGTCGGCGACGTGAGTCGCGGCGTGCTGCGCGACCGGCGGATGCTCTCCGAGGAGGGCGTTGTCATCGTGATCGTGACCGTCGACGCGACGACCGGTGAGATCGTGACCGGGCCCGAGATCGTGACCCGCGGGTGGGTCCACGCGCCCGAGGCCGACGACCTGATCGAGGACGCCAAGGACGTCGTCCGCGCGTCGATCGCCGAGGCGGCCCAAGAGGGCGCCACCGATTTCGACACGATGCGCCGCCATGCGCGCAAGTCGCTCGCCCGGTTCATCGACGAGCGCACGCGGCGGCGCCCGGCGGTCATCCCGGTCGTCATGGAAGTCTGAGACACGGGGCGACGGGGGCGAACGGTGAGCCTCGACATCGACGTCTCGGGCCGGACCGCACTCGTGACCGGCGGCGGCAACGGCGTCGGGACGGCGATCTGCCGCGCGCTCGTCGACGCCGGCGCGTTCGTCTGGGTGAACGACATCTTCGAGGAGCGCGCGGCAAAGGTCGCGGTCGAGCTCGGCGGCGACGAGCACGCCCGGCCGGTCAAGGCCGACGTCACGAGCCCACTGAAGATCACGCGCATGCGCGCGGAGACGGGCCCGGTCGACATCCTCGTCAACAACGCGGGCATCCCGACGTCGGGCTTCGGCGACCTGAAGCTGTTCGTCGACACCGAGCCCGACGACTGGGAGTACGCGATGCGGCTGAACCTCGGCGCGGTGCTGCACGTCACGCACGCGTACGCGGGCGCCATGGTCGAGCGGGGGTGGGGGCGCATCGTCACGATCGTCTCCGACGCGGGCCGCCGGGGCGAGCGATTCCAGGCGATCTATGGGGCGGCCAAGGCCGGCGCGATGGGGTTCACGCGCGGGCTGGCCGCCGAGGTCGGCGCGCACGGTGTCACCGCCAACTGCATCGCGCTCGGGACGATGAAGACCGGCCCGACCGAAGAGGCGATCGCGCACAACCCCGAGCTCGAGGCTCGCCTCGCGCG
>DATMUX010000659.1:0-2257 GCA_035563695.1 Acidimicrobiia bacterium | reverse complement strand
AGGTTCCGTGCGCTCGGGTGGCGGCACGGGCACCTACGACATCAACCCCGCGCTGACGGAGATCCAGGCCGGCTCGTACGCGCTGATGGACACAGCCTACGAACGCCTCGCGCTCCCGTTCGACCCGGCGCTGCGGCTCGTCGCCACGGTGGTCCACGTCGACCGCGACTACGCCGTGGCGGACTGCGGCCTCAAGGCGTTGGGCATGGATCACGGGTTGCCGATCGTGGAGCACGCGGGCGACGTCGTCTACTGCTCCGACGAGCACATCGCGTTCGTGCCGGGCCGAATGCCGGGTGTCGGCGACCGCGTGCTCGTGCGGCCCGCGCACGTCGATCCCACGGTCGCGTACCACGAACGCATGCATCTGGCCGACGGCCCGGGCATCGAGGCCACGATCCTCGATACGTTGCCGGTCGATCTCCGGGGCTGGGACACGTAGGCGAAGCGCACGGTAGCGTGCGCGCCATGACTGACCTGTCAACACTCGACGCGACCGCACAAGCTGCGCTGGTTCGCGACGGCCACGCGTCCGCGCTCGAGCTCGTCGACGCGGCGATCGAGCGCATCGAGAAACTGAACGGCGAGCTGAACGCGGTGATCCACCCGCTGTACGAACGGGCGCGCACCGCCGTGCACACCGGACTGCCCGACGGACCGTTCACCGGTGTGCCGATCGTGATCAAGGATCTCGACGGCATGCTCGCGGGCGCGCCGTATCACGCGGGCAACAAGCTCCTGAAGGCGCGCAATTACGTCGCCGACACGACGAGCTACCTGTTCGCCAAACTCGAGCAGGCGGGCTTCGTGATCGTCGGCAAGACGAACACACCCGAGTTCGGGCTCATGCCCACGACGGAGTCCGAGGCGTACGGTCCAGCGCACAACCCGTGGAACACCGCGCACAGCCCGGGCGGGTCGAGCGGCGGCTCGGCCGCGGCGGTCGCGAGCGGCATGGTGCCCCTCGGCCACGCGGGCGACGGCGGCGGCTCCATCCGCATCCCCGCGAGCATGTGCGGCCTGTTCGGCCTCAAGCCGAGCCGCGGCCGCATCTCGCTGGGACCCGACGAAGGCGAGTCGTGGGCCGGGCTCGTGATGCGCCACGTCGTCGCGCGTTCGGTGCGCGACAGCGCGGCCGTGCTCGACGTGCTGCAGGGCTACATGACCGGCGACTGGTACACCGCGCCGCCACCGGCCCGCCCGTACGCGCAGGAGGTCGCCATGCCCGCGGGGACGCTGCGCATCGGTGTGCGCACGACGTCACCGTTGGGCATCGCGCACGTCGACGACGAGTGCGTCGCGGCCGTGCGCGACGCCGCCGACCTCCTGGAGTCGCTCGGCCACACGGTCGAGGAGGCGTCGCCCGCCGCACTCGACGATGCCGCGTCGCTCGAGACGTTCACCGCGGTCATGCTGTCGTCGTTGCGCGCCGACCTGCTCACGATCGGGGAGGCGATCGGCCGGCCCGTCACCGCCGGCGACGTCGAGCCCGGCACGTGGGCGAGCTTCGAGGCGGGCGCGGCCCTCGACGCCGGGAACTACGTGCGCGCGCTCACCAAGATGCACGCGTGGACGCGCCGGCTCGCCTCGTGGTGGCTCGACGACCGCTTCGACCTCCTGCTCACGCCGACCTGCGCCGAGCCGCCTCCGGTGCTCGGCGATCTCGTCGATCCCGACAGCGGCGGCGCGCGCCTGCTGCCGTTCGCGATCTTCACCGCGCCGTTCAACGTCAGCGGTCAGCCCGCGATGTCGGTGCCGCTCTACTACGCGGCGTCGGGGCTTCCGGTCGGCGTGCAGCTCGTCGCGGCTCCGCACCGCGAAGACATGTTGTTCCGCGTCGGCGCACAGCTCGAGCAGGCCCGGCCCTGGATCGATCGCCGGCCGCCCGTGCACGCGTAGCGCAACGAAGGAGACCTTGATGGCCAACGGATACCTCGACGCCACGGCGCAGGCCGAGCTCGTCCGCACCGGTGAGGCGTCACCACTCGAGCTCGTCGACGACGCGATCAACCGCGCCGAGAAGGTCAACGCCGAGCTCAACGCGATCATCCACCCGCTCTACGACCAAGCGCGCGACCGCGCCCGGCAACCGTTGCCCGACGGACCGTTTCGCGGCGTGCCAATCGTGTTCAAGGATCTCATGTGCGCGGTCGAAGGCGATCCGTACCACGAGGGCATCGCCGCGCTCAAGGCGGCGGGCTGGCGGGCCGACCACACCGACGCGCTCGCGCAGCGCTACCTCGACGCCGGGTTCGTG
>DATMUX010000658.1:0-2389 GCA_035563695.1 Acidimicrobiia bacterium | reverse complement strand
CGCCGTGGTGAGCTCCGCGAAGCCGCCCGGCCCGAACATCGGGAGCGCCAGCACTCGATCTCCCGGGAGCACACCCTCGACGCCGGCGCCCAACGCGTCGACGACCCCCGCGACTTCCGCGCCGGGCGTGAACGGCAGCGGGGGCTTCACCTGGTACTCGCCCCGGCACATGAGCACGTCGGGGAAGTTCAGCGAGGCGGCGTGCACACGCAGGCGCACCTCGCCCGCGCGCGGCTCGGGCACGGGAACTTCCTCGAGCCGCAACGCCCGCTCCGGCTCGCCGAGCTCGTGCACCCGCAGCGCCCTCACCGCCGCAGTCTGGCAGAGTTCGCCGGTGGAGCTCACGGCCGAGCGCGTCGTCGCGGGAGGAGACGCGCTCGCGCACGCCCCCGACGGCCGGGTCGTGCTCGTCGAGGGCGCGCTGCCGGGTGAACGGGTCCGCATCGAGGTCACGGCCGATCGTCCCGATCTCCTGCGCGCGCGGGCCATCGCGGTCATCGAGCCCGCGTCCGACCGCGTCGCACCGCCCTGCCCGCACGCGCGCGCGGGATGTGGCGGCTGCACGTGGCAGCACGTCGCGCCCGTCGCGCAGCCCGCACTGAAGCTCGAGATCTTGCGCGACGCGTTCCGGCGCATCGCGCACATCGACGATCCGCCGCTCGCGGAACCCGTCGTGCTGCCGACCGACGGCTACCGCACGACGGTCCGAGTGGTGGTCGTGGGTGATCGTCTCGCGTTCCGTCGCCGGCACGCCCACGAGACCGTGACGATCGACACGTGTCTCGTCGCGCATCCGCTCGTCGACGAGGTGCTGCGCACCGGACGGTTCGCCGGAGCCCGGGAGGTGACGGTCCGGGTGGGTGCGCGCACCGGGGAACGGTGCGTGCTCGCCGATCCGGCAACCGCGGTCCTCGAGGTGCCCGCCGACGTGCGCCAGGGCCCGGGCGCGTTCGTCCACGAGATCGTGGCCGATCATCGCTTCCGGATCTCGGCGCGTTCGTTTTTCCAGACCCGCGTCGACGGCGCGGACGCATTGGCCGGGTTGGTACGCGACGCGGTCGGGCACGATCGCGTGATCGCCGACCTGTACTGCGGTGTGGGCTTGTTCTCGGCGCTCGTCGACGCGCCGCGTCGCGTCATCGCAGTCGAGCGGAGCCGGGCCGGGGCGCGCGACGCACGGCACAACCTTCGGGAGCGGCCTGCGCGCATCGTGCACGCCGACGTGGCGCGCTGGCGCGCCGAGCCCGCCGACGTCGTGATCGCCGACCCGAGCCGCGCCGGACTCGGGCGCGAGGGCGCCGCGACCGTCGTCCGCTGCAGGCCGGAACGCGTGGTCTTGATTTCGTGCGATGCCGCGGCGCTCGCGCGCGACACGTCGTTGCTCGCGGGCGCGGGGTACGGGCTGCGGTCGACCGTGCTCGTCGACCTATTCCCGCACACGCCGCACGTCGAGTGCGTATCGATCTTCGACCTCGAGCCGTAGGGCCTCAGGGGGCCGGCCGGCCCGATTCCCACGGGACCTCCGGCCCCCGCCGTCCGCACCTCCTGCCCTCCCCCCGGGGCCGCCCGGCTGGCTCAATGTCCTTCGGGAAACCGTTCACAATGCGAGGTGCACCGTGGCCGTGTTCACGCGCAAGGATCGAGAAGCCGTCGGGACCGCGACGCTGGTGTTCGCCCTGCTCGCGGCCGTGGTCGCGTTCGCCGCGCTCATCACGGCCGCCCACGCCGAGAACCAGGCGGGCAAGGGTGGCGGCGGCAGCGCAGGCGGCGTGCAGGTGACGCTCGCGGAGATGACGATCACGCCCTCGGTGATCTCCGCGCCGCTGAACGGCACCCTCACCGTGTCCAACAACGGCTCGGCCGTGCACAACTTCAACATCGAGGGAACGAGCATCAAGACGCACGACCTGTCGCCGGGATCGTCGCAGTCGGTCAGCCTCAAGGGACTGAAGGCCGGGTCGTACGTCGTGTTCTGCTCGCAGCCCGGCCACCGCCAGGCCGGCATGCAGGCAACGCTCACCGTCGGCGGCACCGGCCAGTCGGCGAACGCGACGACAGGTCTCGCGAACCTCGACTTCAACAGCCTCTCGGTCGACCAGCTCGCCGCGCTGAACGACCAGATGGACAACAACATGAACAGCGCGGTGCAGGCGTACGTGGCGCAGCTCAAGACCGGGCCGAACACGAAGGGCGTGGGCAACCAGCCGCTCGCGCCGACGATCCTGCCCGACGGCACCAAGGAGTTCCACCTCACCGCCGAGCTCGCGAACTGGGAGGTGCAGACCGGAAAGGTCGTGCGGGCGTGGACGTTCAACGGCACCGTGCCCGGACCGTGGATCAAAGTGAACGTCGGCGACAAGGTGAAGGTCGTCGTGAAGAACGACCTGCC
>DATMUX010000657.1:0-6762 GCA_035563695.1 Acidimicrobiia bacterium | reverse complement strand
TCTCGGCCGACGTGCCCGACGCGCCCGGACCGCCGAACCCGCCGCCTCCGAACCCGTCACCGCCTCCGAGGAAGTAGTGGATCTTCCCGGTGCGCACGTACTCCTCGAACTGCGCCAGCGTCGGCGTGGGATCGGTGCCGTTGAAGCCGCCGATCGCCATGATCGCCTTGCCCGACGCCAGCTGGTAGCCGGCGGCGTTGTTCGCGCCGACGGCCGCGGCGGTCCACCGGTATCCGCTGCTCTGGCGCAACTGCGCAGTGATCTGCGCACCGGGGTTCGAGCCGTTGAGCAGGCCGCCGACGCCACCGCCGGCGCCGCGCCCGGGGACCACGTTCCCGCCTCCACCGAACCCGCCCCCACCGAACGCGAATCCGGGCGGGCCGAAGCCGTTGCGCGGGAATCCTCCGCCGTTGGCACCGAAGCCCGGACCGCCGAACCGGCCGCCGGGTCCGCGCTGCGCGACCGACGGTCCCGCGAGCGGGATCGCGCCCGTGTGCGGCGTCGCGACGGTCGACAGGGTGTACGCGGCCGGAGCGGCGAGCCCCAACGCCGCGGCCGTCACGACGACGGCGACCGCGATCCGCCCGCGGACGCGTGGTGCGACCGCGACCACGACCGCGATGCCCAACCCGCCGACGAGCACGACCGTCTGCAACCACGGATGCCACGTCGGCGCGCGATGCAACACCACGTACGACCAGATCGCGGTCGCGGCGATCGTGATCGCGAGCATCGCCCGCGGGAACCAGTGATCGCGGCGCGCCCAGAACGTCGTCGCACCGATACCGACGATCGCGCCGATCGCCGGAGCGAGCGCGACCGAGTAGTACTCGTGGATGATGCCCTGACCCAGGCTGAACGCCATCGCGGTGACGACCAGCCACCCGCCCCACAGCACCAGCGCGGCGCGCGTCCGGTCGGTACGGGGCCGGAAGATCGTCCAGGCCAGTCCGCCCGCGAGCAGTAACAACGCGGCCGGCAGCAGCCAAGAGATCTGCGCGCCGAACTGCGAGTTGAACATGCGCAACCAGCCCGTCGGTCCCCAGCGATTGGCCGCGCCCGTGGGACCGCCGCCGACGCTCCCCGACTCGTTCCCGGTCAGGCGGCCGAAGCCGTTGTAACCGAACAGCACGTTCCAGAAGCTGTTGTTCTGCGATCCGCCGATGTACGGGCGGCTCGACGCCGGCCACAGCTGCACGATCGCGACCCACCATCCGCCCGCGGCAAGGGTCGCGAGACCGATCACGATCACGTGCCAGCAGCGACGCGCGAGCCGCGGCGGGCCGGCCAAGAGGTACACGACGCCGTACCCCGGCAGCACGAGGAAGGCCTGGAGCTCCTTGGCCAGGAACGCGAACCCGACGAGCGCCCCGGTCCCGATCAGCCACCGCATCCGGCCGTCCTCCAACGCGCGCGTCATCGTGTACGCGCTCGCCACGAGCAGGCACACGAGCAGTGCGTCGGGGTTGTTGAAGCGGAACATCAACGCGGCGACCGGCGTGAGCGCGAGCACCGCGCCCGCGAGCAGCGCGGCCGCGGGCGAGAACCAGCGTTTCACGGCCGCGAACAACAACCCGACGGCCGCGACGCCTTCGAGCGCCTGTGGCACGAGGATGCTCCACGAGCTCACGCCGAACAGCCGCGCCGAGATCTCCATGACCCAGAGCGAGCCGGGCGTCTTGTCGACGGTGACGAAGTTCGAGGCGTCGGTCGATCCGAAGAAGAACGCCTTCCAGCTCTTCGTTCCCGCCTGCACGGCGGCCGAGTAGTACGCGTTCGCCCAGCCCGAGGCGCCGAGTCCCCACAGGTACAGCACGGCGGTGGCGCCCAGCAGGGCGAACAGGGCGGGTCGCGCCCACACCGGGTCGGCGTCGGGACCGCGCCAGAGCCGCTGCATGCGCGCGCGTGCGCGCGAGCGCGGGCGCGTCTCGGCTGCGGGAACCGGCTCGTACGGCGCGACGCTCTCAGGCCGCGAGGGGGCGACGACACTCATCGGAGTGCTCCTTCGGGACGGGTGTGAACAGCACGCGATCCAGCACCGCGAACTGCAGGATCCACAACGCCGCGAACACCGAGAGGTTCGCGAGCGGGAGAGCGGTCGCGCGCGTCGACGTCGACCAATGCGCGGTGATCGACGCGACGCGTGCGACCGCGACCGTCGAGGCGCCGAGCCCCGCGATCGAGAGCACCCAGAACGGCAACACCTCGCGCGTGAGGCTGCTGGGCCCGCGCCGGCCCCAGACCCAGCTGCGGTTCGCGAGATACGACGGTCCGATACCGCAACACACCGCGATCACGTTGGCGATCCCCGCGGGCACGCCCGCGCCCAGCGTCAGGATCACGAGCACGGCCGCGCTCAGCAGCGTCGTGCCGACCGACACGGAGAAGCAGCGCGCGACGCGCTGCACGAGGCTCACCTCGTCCCTCCGAGCACGGCGAACCGAACGGCGGCCGCAAGCGACCACGTGACGAGGAGCACGGCGACCTGCCGGCCGAGTCCGCCGCCCGTCACGGCAACGAGCGCGAGCGCTCCGCTCGTGAAGAGCAGCGATCCTGCGTACACACCGATGGCGCGCCACCACCGCGGGCGCTCGACGCGTGCCGTGTAGCGGGCGTTGGCCCACGTGTTGGCCACGAACGTCACCGTCACCGCGACGGCGTTCGCCGCGATCGCGCCGAGCGCGCTGCGGGTGAGGAGGAACACGACGAGCGAGACGGCGGTGCTGGCCGCGCCGATGAGCGCGAACGAGACGGAGCGGCGGCCGAAGTCGTCGCGGAGGGGCCGGCGCTCGACGGGACCGAGCTCGACGCGTCCCCGCCCCGTCGCGAACCGCCGCGCCATCCGGACCGTGCCCCGGAGGTCGTCGAGCGCGGTGCGCGCGACGTGCACGCGACTGTCGTGGTCGTCGATCCAGTCGACCGGTACCTCGTGGATACGCAAGCCGTTGCGCTCGGCGAGCAACAAGAGCTCCGTGTCGAAGAACCAGCCGTCGTCGTCCACCGCGGGTAGCAGGCGCCGCGCCACGTCGGCGCGCACCGCCTTGAAGCCGCACTGCATGTCGTGCACGCGCGTCGCGAGCACGGTCCGCAGCAACCCGTTGTAGGTGCGCGAGATCAGCTCACGCTTGGGTCGCCGGGCGACGTGCGCGCCCGGCAGCAACCGTGATCCGATCGCGACATCCGAGTGTCCGGACACGAGCGGGGCGACCAAGGGCAGCAGCGCGTCGAGATCGGTCGACAGGTCGACGTCCATGTACGCCACGACGGTCGCGTCGCTCGACGCCCAGGCCGACCGCAGCGCCAGTCCTCGGCCTTTGCGGTCGAGGTGCAGCGCCCGCACTCCGGGAAGGTCCCGCGCCAGCCGGGCTGCGCACCACCACGTGCCGTCGGTCGACGCGTTGTCGACGATGGTGATCCGCCACGAGAACGGAAAGCCGGCGGAAAGGTACGCGTGCAGGCGCCTGACGCTGCCGTCAAGCGCGCGTTCCTCGTTGTAGACGGGGACGGCGACGTCGACGACCGGCGCCACGACCGTGGCGTCGTCGATGCACCGGTGGACCGTGCCGGTCCGGAGGTCGTGCATGCCCGCCAGCATCGAGCCCGACGCCGAATCAGCCCTGGGAGGATGTCAAGAACCAGTTGAGAACGCCCCGCAGCAGGTGTGGGGCGGCTGGGGCGCCTGCACTCTGCAGCCCGGCGGTGCGGCACCGGAACCCGGCAAGTTGGGCTGTTTGCCCTATACGGACGGACAGCAAAGCTCGTACTATTTCTCCCATACGTCCGGGTCAGGAGGACCCGTAGGAGCGGGAGCGCGCGTGAGATCACGCCGAGCATGGATGCGACTGCACCGCCCTTGGGGCGCCCGTGAGCCCGGCGCCCGTGAGCCCGGGGCCCGTGAGGCCCGCGCCCGTGAGCAGGGCGCGGCGTTGGTCGAGGCCGCGATCATCGTGCCGCTGCTCATGGTGTTGACGTTCGGCGCGCTCGAGTTCGGATTCGCGTTGAGCGACGCCAGCGGCATGCGCAGCGCGGTGCGGTCGGGCGCTCGCATCGGTGCCGCGCTCTCGAAGCAGTCGGGCCAGCTCCAGTCGATCGTCGATGCCGTCGACTCGGGCCTCGGATCGGTCGACTACGCCCGCGCGTCGCACCTCCTCGTCTACGCGGGGCCGCCCGCGTCGATGACCGGCGCGATCACCGATTGCACCGCGGCCAGCGTCATGTGCGTCGACATCAACGTCTTGTCGAGTCGCAACACCTTCGACGCGAGGACGTTCCTCGCGCAATGGAGACCGAGCAGCGAGTCGGCGTGCGTCGGTTCGGCGTGGAAGCTCGGCGTCACCGTCGTCGCGAGCTACGACGGCATCACGACGCTCGTCAAGGTCCCGCACAAGTTCGTCTCGACCATGCTCATCGACCTCGAGCCGACGCTCTCCGGCTCGTGCAGCCCTTCGTAACACATGCAACCGCGCGCGCGCCCGAACGGCGCATCGACCCGCAATCGCGGTGACGAGCGAGGATTCGTCCTGGTGTGGATGAGCGTCGTACTCGTGCTCCTCCTCGGAGTCGCGGCGTTCGCGGTCGACATCGGCCACGCCTATTACGTCGGCGAGCAGGCGCAGAACGCGGCCGATGCGGCCGCACTGAGCGGGGCGGCGTTCCTGCCCCAGGACTGCTCGCGCGGTCCGTTCGCAGCCGACGAACGAGCCCGGGCGATCGCGGCCGACAACAAGTTCGATGCCGCCGATCCGGCCACGACCGTCACGATCGTCACCCATTGCGACGATCCCGGTGCGACCGGACCCCGGCCGAATCAGATCCGGGTCGACGTCGCACACAAGGTCGACACGTTCTTCGGCCGCATCTTCGGCATCTCGTCGCTGACGGTCCGCCGAAAGGCGGTCGGCGAGTTCGATCCACCGATCAATCTCGGAAGTCCGGTGAGCAACTTCGGCTCGGCGCCGGACTGTGCCGGCTGTTTCGACTCGCAGATGTGGGCGTCGATCTCGGCCCAGCTCAATGACAAGTCGACGGGAAACGCGATCACGATGGGGTGGTGCCAAGGGTCGGCCGACAACTGCCCGGCGGGCGGCTCGCAACTCAACAACTCCGACGCGGATCCGAACGGCGAGCTCTTCGAGATCGACAACCGCGGCGTGCGTACGCTGAGCCTTCATCTCTACGACCCGGCGTTCATCGACACCAACGACTACTGCGACAACGGCCGCCTCTTCGACAAGGGTCTCGACCCGGCGGTCGTGTTGCCGCCTCAGGTCTGGGGCGGAGGCTGGTCGATCGCTCATCCCGGCGCGCGCTTCCAGCCGGGACTGTCGCAATATTGCACCGGCGACAACACGAACGGGAATGGGTGGCTCGGCGCGAACGCGCGTGGCGACGCGAGCCGCGAGGGGTACGAAGACGGGGCGCGGGCGACCGACACCACCTACACCCTCTACCCGTTGGTCGACAGCCTGAATCCGCTCGGTGCGTCGCCGATCTGCTCGTACACGTACAACGGCTACTGGGGCCCGGCCAACATCCCCCGGGCGAACCCGCCCGACGCCGCCGAGCAAACCTTTCACCAGTGGGACGACTTCACGAGTCGGGCGGGGTGCGGGAGTCTCGACGGCGCGCGTTACTTGCTGCAGGTCCGGACGCGCGCGCAGACGGTGGGCACGAACAACTTCTCGATCGCGGCGTGCGGGGCTTGTTCGGGATCGCCGAACCGGATACCGGCGCCCGACAACGACGTCACGGTGACGGCCATCACCAAGATGGCGCTGTACACGCACGCGAAGACCGCC
Organism: Acidimicrobiia bacterium; assembly: GCA_035563695.1. GTDB lineage: Bacteria > Actinomycetota > Acidimicrobiia > IMCC26256 > PALSA-610 > DATMUX01. The sequence continues at coordinate 964 of DATMUX010000657.1, read as the reverse complement.
AGCGGGAAGCCGACGTTCTATCTCGCGCGGGTGCCGTCGTGGGCTGCGGGCGAGACCCTGACGGTCGCCTTCTACGACATCGGCGATGCCGACATCGGCACGGGCCCGCTCGACCTGCGTATCCTCGACGCGCGCACCGGCGCGGAGTTCACGAGCTGCACCTTCGCCGATCCGACCGCGCGCGGCGTCCTCTCGAACCGGCCATCGCCGTGGGACCAGAACGCGCGGGACACGGATTGGGGCCCGCTGAAACCGATGGGTGGCGGCTGCAGCGCGCACATCACCGGTGGGCCCTCCGGCAACCAGTTCCGCTGGAACGGCAAGTGGATCGTCGTACACATCCCGATACCCGCCACGTACACGTGCGCCGACGACGATTTCCGGGATTGCTGGTTCCAGATCCAGTACGACATGAGCAATCCGTCGGCGCAGCTCTTCGACACGACGACGTGGTACGCCCGATTGTCGGCGAACCCGGTACGCCTCGTGAAGTGAAGCGGCCCGGCTCGGCCCGCCGGGTCGGGCGCCGAAAGTCACATGCAGATCCCGCCTTCGTCCGGGACCCAAGCCTCTGTCGCCGGCACGCCGTGCGCGGTTGTGTCGTGCCGACGGCACATCGTCCCGGAGGAGACGCTCATGCGCGGGTCCGATCACTACATCGTCATCTCGGCGGACTGCCACGCGGGTGGCTCGCACGCGCAGTATCGCGAGTACCTCGACCCGCAATGGCGCGACGAGTTCGACGCGTGGCGCGCCGAGTACGCCAACCCGTTCCGCGATCTGCAGGGTGACGGAAGGACGCGCAACTGGGACGGTGCCCGCCGCATCGCGGACCAGGACGCGGAAGGCGTGGTCGCCGAGGTGCTGTTCCCGAACACGGTGCCGCCCTTCTTCCCGACCGGCTCGGTCATCGCCCCGGCGCCGGCGCCGGAGGAGTACCCGGCGCGCCGGGCCGGCATCCGCG
>DATMUX010000656.1:0-2107 GCA_035563695.1 Acidimicrobiia bacterium | reverse complement strand
GGTCGCGCGTGCGGGTGCGGCGCTCGGGGGTTCATCCCTCGCCACCTCCGAGCGCCTCCCGCACGTGCAGCAGGTCGTCGTGCAGCCCGGCGACACGATGTGGTCGATCGCCCGGCGCGTCGCGCCCGGCCGCGACCCGCGCGCGGTGGTGGCCGCGCTCGTCGCGGCGCGGGGTACCGCCACGCTCGTCGCGGGCGAGGCGCTTGCCGTACCCGCGCCGTGACGGGCGCATTAGCGTGGGTGCGTGCGCTGCCCGTTCTGTCGAGCCAACGACGACAAGGTCGTCGACTCGCGGCTCGCAGAGGAGGCCGCCGCGATCCGGCGCCGGCGCGAATGCCTCGCGTGCGGCCGGCGCTACACCACCTACGAGCGGGTCGAGGACGTCCCGCTCGTGATCCGCAAGCGGTCGGGCGTGACCGAGCCCTTCGACGCGGCGAAGTTGCGCTTCGGCATCGAACGGGCGGCGACCGGGCGTCTCGACGATGCCGCTGTCGACGAGCTGGTCGCGGCGGTCGAAGAGGAGCTGCGGGCCGTGGGCGGCGAGCTCGGCAGCGACCGGGTCGGGATGGCAGTGCTCGAGCGCCTCCGGTCACTCGACCACGTCGTCTACCTGCGGTTCGCCTCGGTGTACAAGGGCTTCGAGGACCTGGCCGACTTCGAGCGTGAAGTCGGCGAGCTGCAGAAGACGACCGCGCCCAAACGGCGCTGAGGCTCCGACCCTGCCCGGGCGCAGGGCCGGGGCGCGAGGCCGGCTCGCCGGCCCGGCACAAAACCATTGACACCCGTGAAATTACAGTGGTGTAATGCACCTCCATCTCGTGGTCGGAAGGCCCCGAGGGGGTGGGAAACCACAATATGTTGTGGTCTCCCGGGAACATCGACAGTTCACGGTGAATCGACATTTCTCGGACAATCGAAATCGCGGGAGGCGAGCCTCGCCCCACGGGGCTCGGGAGGGGAATCGATCGACATGGCGATGGCGCCGCAACAGCTCGGGATCGGCATCCAACGGCACTTCACCCGCCCTGGGGTGGATCCGTACGACACGGTCGAATGGGAGCGGCGCGATTCACGGATCCCCAACTTCAAAGACGGCGGCGACGCGTTCTTCCAGCCCGACGTCGAGTTCCCGGCGAGCTGGTCGCTCAACGCCACGAACATCGTCGCCCAGAAGTACTTCCGGGGCACGCTCGGTTCGCCCGAGCGCGAGTGGTCGCTGCGCCAGGTCATCGACCGCGTCGCCGACACGATCGCCGACTGGGGTGTGCGCGACGGCTACTTCGTCGACGACCGCGAAGCCGAGGCGTTTCGCGACGAGCTGAAGTTCATCCTCGTGCACCAGCGCGCGTCGTTCAACTCGCCGGTGTGGTTCAACATCGGTGTCAAGGGCGTGCCCCAGCAAGCGAGCGCGTGCCAGCCGTACGACGCGCTGGTCGCGACGCCCGAGGGTTTCGTGCCGATCGGCCGGCTGGTCGAGGAGCGTGCCGTCGGCACCAAGGTCCTGGATGCGCACGGCATCACCCGGATCGTTGCCGTGAAGGACAACGGCGTAAAGCCGGTGCTGCGCGTGCACACGAAGGCGGGTATCACGCTCGACGTCACCGCCGATCACCTCGTCTGGCGGACTCGCACGGGGGCGGGGAGCGGATGGGCTACGGGCGGTGAGCTGCGCGCAGGTGATCAGCTCGAATGGCACCGCGCCGAGTCGTGGGGAACCTGCGAGGTCTCACAACGGGCGATGGCCGAGGCCGCCCTCGCCGGCCAGTACGCCGGCGCGAGCACGCAGGTGCCCGAGGAGCTGTTCTCGGCTCCGCTTCCGGTGGTCGCCGCCTATCTCCGAAGCGTGTTCCAGGCGGAGGGATACGTGTCGCAGCACGAGCGCGCGGCCCTCGTCGGGCTCGACATGGTCTCGGAGCACCTGGTGCGGGGCCTGCAGCAGCTGCTGATGCGCTTCGGCATCTTCTCGCGCGTACGCCGCAAGGAAGACCGGCGCGAGAACCGTCTGGGCACGTGGTCGCTGTCGATTCGCGCGGCGGGCGACCGCCGCCGCTTCGCCGAGGAGATCGGCTTCGTCTGCGAGCGCAAGGCCACGAAGCTCGAGACGACG
>DATMUX010000655.1:0-2366 GCA_035563695.1 Acidimicrobiia bacterium | reverse complement strand
CCCGAGCCGGCAGTGATCGTCGCTGCGGCCTCGTCGGCGCTCGGTCCGGCCGGCGCCGCGGCGCTCCATACGTGCGAGGTCGTGTATTTGCGAGCCAGCCCTGCAGTGCTCGCGGCCCGGCTAACAGCGGGCGACGACGGTCACCGTCCGCAGCTTGACCTGGTCGCGCTCTTCGCCGAGCGTGACCCGGGCTACCAGCGCCTCGCGTCGCGCGTCGTCGACGCCGACCGGCCGGCCGAGGAGGTCGCGCAGACCATCAGCGAGGCGCTCGCACGCCCATGACCCACAGCGACGCCCGCCGTACGAAGCCGAGGTGCTCGTAGAGCGCGATCGCACGCGCGTTGTCACCTGCCGTGTGCAGGAACGGCTGCTCGCCGCGCGCGCGGATCCCGGCGGCGATCGTGTGCATCAACGCGGTCGCAAGGCCCCGGCCCTGGTGCTCGGGCTCGGTGCACACCGCACTGATCTCGGTGAAGCCGGGGGGATGCATGCGCTCGCCCGCCATCGCGACGAGCGCACCGGCGGCGTTGCGCTCGCCGACGTAGGTCCCGAGCTCGACGGTTCGCTTCGTGAACGGCCCGGGCCGGGTGCGCTCCACGAGCGCGAGCATCTCGGGCGCGTCGTCGGGACCGAGCGTGTCGAAGCGCCCCGCGACGGCGTCGCGGCCGAGGCCGTCCGGCGCGCGGAACTGGAGGCCGACCCCGCGGAACACGACCTCCCACTCGGGCGGTGCGTCGAGCTCCGAGCGGACGAGCAGCGCGACCGCGCCCGGACCGACGAGGTCCCGCAGCGCTTCCCAGGCCGTCGCCGTGGGCTCATCGGGAACGGCCGCGAACACCGAGACCTCGGGGTCGTAACGGCGGGCGAGCTCGTTGCCCTGCGCGAAACGCCCCTGGGGCCCCGCGAGGGAGTGCCAAGCCGGGTTGTCGAGCGGCTCCATGTTCGCGATCGTGTCACGTGTGACGCTGACCGAGCCCAAGATTTCCGAACACCTCGCGCGCATCGACGCCGACGGGTTCACGATCCTCGAGCACGTGATCGAGCCCGAGCTTGTCGCCGCGCTGCTCGACGCGATCCGCCGGCTCGAGGGCGAGCGCAGCGTGCGACCGCTCGGGACGGCGGCCGAGGGGCACGCGACCCTCCGGATGTACAACCTGCTCGCCAAGGATCGCGTCTTCCGGGCGATGCCTGTGCACGCGAGCGTGCTCCCGATCGTCGAGCGGCTGCTCGATCGGGGCTGCCTGCTCTCGGGGATGACGGCGATCGACATCGGCCCGGGCGAGGACCCGCAACCCATGCACGGCGACGACATCGTGATGTCGCGGCATCTGCAGCGACCGCACGCCCCGATGATGGTGACGAGCATGTGGGCGCTCACCGATTTCACCGCCGCGAACGGCGGCACGTTGTACGTGCCCGGCTCGCACCGCTGGCCGCTCACACCCGACGCGCCGGGCGCGTTCGACGGTGTCGAGGTGCGCGCGCTCGAGATGCCGGCCGGGTCGGTGATGATCTTCCACGGCTCGCTGTGGCACGGCGGCGGCGCGAATACGACGGCCGACGAGTGGCGCTGCGGGGTCAACGTGCAATTCTGTCCCGGGTTCGTGCGCCAGCAGCAGAACCCCTATCTCGGCATCCCGCCCGAGATCGCGACGACCTTTTCCGACCGGCTCCTCGAGCTGCTCGGCTACCGCTTGTACAAGGGGATCATGGGCCACGTCGACGGCAGGAGTCCGGGTGAGGTCGTCTTCGGTGACCGTCTCGCCGAGACCGCGTACCGCGACAGCGAAGCGCGCCACGCCGCGCCGATGGTGGGTGACTACGGGGGTTGAGCGTCCGGGGTCAGGCAGTCGCCGCATCCGAAATTTGCTCGATTACCACCGGAAACCGGGGGAGATCGAGCACAAAACCGCGGACTGGTGTCGCCGTGCGCGCCCGGCCGTCAGTCCAGCGCGACGGGCGCGCAGTCGTTCCCGCCGCCCACTGCGGGCCGGTGTTGCACCGCTCGCGCGGGCACGATCCGCACCACGGATCCGTCGACGGTCGCGACACCGTCGACGATCAGCGAGTAGTCGCCGGGCGCGCCCGGCGGCCACAACAGCGACACGTCGGCGCGCGCGGCCGCGTTCGCGCGCGAGCTCTTGCCCGCTTCGCACACGATCTCGTGCTCCCCGATCGCCGGGACCACTGCGATCACGTGCACGCGATCCGAGTCGCCGACGGTGAGGAGGTACGCGAACCCCGCTTTCTCCGCTGCGACCGCGCGCACCTCGTGCAATTCCACCGGAATGCTCATGGGCATCTCACCTCGATCTCGAGCCTTTCGAGAATTCCCGCGGCGCGTAGTACCCGGGAGCGGTGTCGCG
>DATMUX010000654.1:0-3509 GCA_035563695.1 Acidimicrobiia bacterium | reverse complement strand
GGCGAGCAGTGGCACGCCGGCCGCGAACCAATCGAGGATCCCATCCGGTGCGGGCGGCGCGGCCTCCGACCAGTGCTCGCCCCGGGCCGGCGCACGGTCTTCGATCATGCGCGCGACCCAGCGATGGATGCGCCCGATGTGACCGAGGAGATCGGTGACGGTCCAGCCCGGACACGACGGCACCGGCGCCTCGACCCCGGCCGCGCGGGCCCCGCCGGCCAGTGCCGCGCCGTCGGCCCGGATCGCGCCGACACGATCGTCGAAGTTCACGGCGCCGAATCTAGCGGCGCGGGCTCGACGAGCTCCGGGCCATTGTTGGCCGGCTTGTTGACGAGCGTCGACACTGGCCACGCCTCGAGCTCGGCCGCGGGCGCGGGGACGAGCAGCTTCTGCAACGCGCCGACGTCGTGGTTCTCCTCGTCGAGCCATGAGCTCCACTCCGACTCGGCGAGCACCACGGGCATGCGATCGTGGATCGGCGCGAGGATCTCGTTCGCGTCGGTCGTGATGATCACGCACGACCGGACGCGCGGCGCGTCGTCGCCGAGGCTCCGGTCGTGCCAGATCTCCCAGAGCCCCGCGAAAGCGAGCGGCTCGCCGTCGCGCCGGCGGATGAACCACGGTTGCTTGGCCCGCTTCTCGCGCCGCTCCCACTCGTAGAACCCGTCCGCCGGGATGATGCACCGCCGCTTCGCGAACGCGCGCTTGTAGGCGTTGCTCGTGGCAACGGTCTCGGCACGGGCGTTGATCAGCCGGTCGCCGATCTTGAGGTCCTTGGCCCAGAAGGGCACGAGCCCCCAGCGAACGACGTCGAGCACCCGGTGACCGTGGCTCTCGGCCACGACGGGGACCTCGGCCCGGGGCGTGACGTTGTAGTTGGGCTCCCGCTCGTCCGCGACCCGCACCTCCTCGACCGCGAAGCGCTCGGCGAGGATCGTCGGCGACGACACGGAGACGTAGCGGCCGCACATACCGCCCCGACCGTACTCGTGGTCACGAAAACGGCCATATGTGGCCGTTTTCGTGACCACGGCTTGACGCGGGGGCGCGAGCGTCGCACAATAAAGACCGAACGGTCGGTTTTTCGAGCTGGGCACCGGGAGCACCGGAAGCCGAGGAGCACGGGAATGGTCAGGACATCGGTCAAGGGAGCCCGGACCCGCCGGCGGATCGTCGAGTTGGCCGCGCCGGTCTTCAACCGCCAGGGCTACGTGGGCGCGTCGCTGCGCGACCTCGTCGAGGCCACCGGGCTCGAAAAGGGCGGCATCTACAACCACTTCGGCTCCAAGGAGCAGCTCGCGCTCGAGGCGTACGACTTCGCGATGTCGCGGGTCACGAGTGCGCTGGCCCGCTCGCAGGAGGGCGCGACCGGGGCCGTCGACCGGCTGACCCGCATGATCCGCGCCTTCGCCGTGTCTGCCCGGCGCCCGTCCATCGAGGGCGGGTGCCCGATCATGAACACCGCGATCGAGGCCGACGACACGCATCCCGAGCTGCGCGACCGGGCGCGGGAGTCGATGACGTTGTGGCATCGCCTCGTCGGCCGCATCGTGAAGGACGGGAAGTCCAGCGGGGAGCTCCGGGCCGACGTCGATCCCTATGCGCTCGCGTCGACCGTCACCGGCGCGCTCGAAGGCGCACTGATGCTGGCGCGTCTCTACGACGATCCCGCGCACATGGACCGAGTGGTCGACCATCTCGTCGCGTACGTCGCGACCTTGCGATCGGAGGGCACATGATGATGACCGAAGACGCGACGCGCTCGCGCACGATCACCTGGACCGACCCGACCGTGACACGCGCGCGGCTGGGCGGGCTGAACGGGTACGAGCGTCTCCTCGCGATCAAGAGCGGGGCCGCCGCACCGCCGCCCGCGGCGAGCCTTCTCGGCATGACGCTCGACGAGCTCGAGCCGGGCCGGACCGTCTTCTCGCTCGTCGCCGACGAGCTGCACGAGAATCCGATGGGCACGATGCACGGCGGCATCGTCGCGACGCTGGTCGACACCGCGATGGGATGTGCCGTGTCGTCGCGACTCGACGCCGACGAGACCTTCACGACGCTGGAGCTCAGCACGAACTACGTGCGCGCGATCACGCAGGCGACGGGTCGCATCTTCGCGGAAGGTCGCGTCGTACACGGTGGAACTCGCGTCGCGACGACGGAAGCGCGCGTGTACGACGCGAGCGGCGCGCTCTACGCGCACGCGACGTCGACGTGCTTGATCACGAAGGCACGGTCATGAACGATCTCATCTGCGTCGACGGAACCGCGCTCGAGGTGCGACCGATCACCATCGGCGACGTCGAACGACTCGCGCGATTGTTCGCGCGCCTGTCGCCGCAGTCGGTGCACTTCCGGTTCTTCTCCCCGATCACGCGTCCACCGCGCGCGGCGCTCCTGCGACTGGCCGACGTCGACCACGACCGCCGCGATGCCCTCGTGGCCCTCGACGGCGACGAGATCGTCGCCGTGGCCCGCTACGACGGCCGCCCCGGGGCCCGGGAGGCCGAGATCGCCCTCACCGTCGAGGACGCCTGGCAGCACCGGGGCGTGGGCCGCCGCCTGGCCGTGCGCCTGGCCAAGGTGGCCGAGGCCCGGGGCTTCGACACGTTCGTCGCCTCGGTGCTGCCCGACAACCGGGCGGCGCTCGGTCTCGTGCACAAGCTGGCGCCGCACGCGGCGGTGCGCTGGTCGGGCGGCGAGTACGAAGCGCGCATGCCTCTCGCGCACGCGAGCTGAGCGCTGATTCGATCCCGTCGCGTTCGTCAGTGCGCGCGGCCGTTGCGCTTCGCGCGGTTGGCAACGCGGTGCACGAAGCGGAGTCCCGACCACGTGTCGTCAACCGCGCACACCTTGTTGTCGACGAGACCGTGCGCGAGTCCGAGCTCGCGCACGATGCCCTCGCGCAGATCGGTCGCGACGCTCGCCGTTCGCTTCGGCCACGCGATCCACAGACCACCTGCCGGCGCGATCGCGCGCGCCAGCGCGTCGAAGCGACGATCGAGCTCGGAGTGGCGCGTCGCGAAGAACACCACGACGTCCTGCGCGCCGCGCGCTTGGGTGCGCAGCCGGACGCCATCGGGTAACGGCAACAACTCGCGCTCGAAGCCCGCGGGCGCGCGCACCAGCGCGACGCGCGCACCCGGTTTGATACCGAGCTTCGTAGGAAGAGGAGATCCCGAGTACCCCGCCATCGGCCGCAGTCAATCGCGCTTCGTGCGGCGCGGTCAATCGACCCGTTGCGCGATCAGGGGGCGTCGCCCGGCCGCCAGCGCGCGAAGCGTGGGACCGTCGAGGCGATCACCGCAACGCCTGCGAGACACAGCAGCCCGCCCGAGACGACCGAGATCGTCGGCGTGAACAGGGTGGCGACGACGCCGCCTTCGAGATCTCCGAGCCGCGGTCCACCCGCGACCACGAAGATGTTGAACGCGGTCAGGCGTCCTCGCAGGTCATCGGGGACGATGAACTGTTGCACCGCGTTGCGGAAGACGGCCGAGACGACG
>DATMUX010000653.1:0-6918 GCA_035563695.1 Acidimicrobiia bacterium | reverse complement strand
GTGCGCGACCAGGTCGGATGCGATGGCATGCGCCTGCGACCGGCGCAGCTCGGTGAACCGCATGCCGACCTCGAGGATCCGCTTCCAGTCGGGACCCGTTGGCATCGACGGCTTCGCGGGCAACGACGGCATCTTCGGAGCCACGACCGCGGGCGGAATGATTCGAGACGGCACGACGACTCTCGGCGAGATGATTCTGGGCGGCATGATTCTGGGCGGCATGGGCGGACGCCTTCCACGCCAGGCGCGCGGGGCGCGCATACGGTGCAACGCCCATCAGCCTACGGCCCGCCGGCGCCGACCGCCGTACTCTCGGTGCGGGCGCTCCGGATAGGTTCGGCCCGTGCTCCCGCTGCGCGACGAGAACCCGACGTCGCGCTTGGCCATCGTCACGCTCGCGTTGATCGTGATCAACCTCGGCGTCTACTTCGGGTTGCAGTTCCCCAAGAGCGCGCGGGGTCAGACCGACTTCGACTACCGCTGGGGCGCGATTCCGTGCGAGCTCCGCACGGGCAAGCCGGTCGTCGCCGTTCCCGAGGGAACATCACCGGCGGCGCGCGCCTGCACGGTGACCGCGGGCGGCATCAGCGCGCCCCAAGTCGCGTTCCCCGGCAAGAACGTGTGGCTGGCGCTCGTCGTGTCGATGTTCCTGCACGGGTCGGCGTTCCACGTGCTCACGAACATGCTGTTCTTGTGGATCTTCGGCAACAACGTCGAGGACCAGCTCGGGCGCGCCGGCTTTCTCGCGTTCTATCTCGTCGGCGGCATCGTCGCCGCGTTCGTGCACGTGGTCGGCAATCTGGGCTCGTCCGCTCCGTTCCTCGGCGCGTCGGGCGCCATCGCAGTGGTAATGGGTGCATACATCGTATGGTTCCCGCGAGCACGAGTCGTGACCCTGGTGATCTTCGTCGTCATCCCGTGGATCTTCCGCTTTCCCGCGGCGTTGGTGCTCGGCGTGTGGTTCCTCCTGCAGTTCGTCATACCGTCGTCGACCAACATCGCGACGCTCGCCCACATCGGTGGCTTCGTCTTCGGCGCGCTCGTCGCGTTCGTGCTGGCGCGCGTCGCCGGCTTCCCGCGGGTGCGCGTCCCGCGCGTGCCGGGTTACTGAGCCGCCGGCGCGAACGCGCCGACGAGCGCGGGCGCCAGTGCTCCGAGGTCGGGCGCGACGAACGGCGGCGGCGGCTCGGGCACGCCCTCTTCGCCGGCAGTGCCGGCGACCCCGGAGAGCACGAGCGCGAACGGGCAGCCGAGGGCCGCCGCGAACGCGCCGTCGGTCGAGGGCCGGTCGCCGATCATCGCGGCCACGTTCGGGAAGCGCCGCCCGATGAACGCGGCCATCGGCGCCTCGGGCTTGCCCGCGACCTCGGGCCGACGTCCGGCCGCGGTCGCCACCGCGGCAACGATCGAGCCCGCACCCGGCAGCAGCCCGTGCGCCCCCGGGTAGGTGGGGTCGAGGTTCGTCGCCACGAACCGGGCGCCGCCGCGCACGGCATCCGAGGCACGGCGCAAGCGCTCGAAGTCGAACTCTCGATGCCAGCCGACCACCACCGCCGACGCGGGGCCGTCGTCGACGACCTCGAGCTCGTGCGCGGTGAGCGCTTCGACGACGCCCGGCCCGGCACACGCGAGCACGCGGGCTCCGGGCGCGAGGTCGGCGGCCAGCAGCGCCGCGGCCGACTGCGCGCTCGACACGACCTCGCCCGCATCCGCGGCGATGCCGGCGCGGGCCAGGCGCGCGAGGTTGTCGGCCACGCGCCCGCTCGAGTTGTTGGTGAGGAACACCACGCGCAACCCGGCCGCGCGGAGCCGGACGATCCCTTCGGCCGCGCCGGGAATCGCCTCCTCGCCGCGCCAGATCACGCCGTCGAGGTCGCAGCACAGCACCGCGCCCGGTATCGCGCTCACGGCACCTCGGGCTCGGCGGCCTCGGCGAGCGCCGCCCGGTAGTGCGTGTTGTCGGGACGCATCACCGCGGCTTGGCGCAGGTGACCCCGCGCCGTGACGCGATCGCCGGCCCGCAGCCGGCACAACCCGATGCCGAAGTGCGCGTAGTCGTTCACCGGCTCGATGTCGAGCGCGGCGAGGAACTCCTCCTCGGCCGCCGCGAAGCGCCCGGTGCGGAAGTAGGCGCGGGCCAGCGCTTCGCGCACCGATCCCTTGCCCGGCTCGAGCGCCCGGGCCTGTTCGAGCGCGATCACGGCCGCGTGCGCGTTGTCGCCGGCGAGGAGACGGCTCCCCTCCTGAAACGCCGTGTACGCGTCGTGCTCGTCGCTTCGATCCATCCGGTTCCCCTTCACTGGTCTCGGTCTCCGCTGTGGTACAACCGCATCGGATTCCCGAGCACCCGGAGCGCCAACGTGCCCGAATTCTCGCCCTTCGCCGGTGTGCGGTACGCCGGCGAGCAGGCGTCGGTAGCGGCGCTCGTCGCTCCACCATACGACGTCGTCGACGAGGACGAGCACAGCGCCCTCGAGGCCGCGCATCCGCACAACTCGGTGCGGCTGATCCTTCCCCGCGACGAGATCCGCGAGGGCGACCGCTACGAGCGTGCGGCCGCGACCTTCGCGCAGTGGCGCGCCGCCGGGGTCCTCGTGACCGACGGCGGCCCGCGCTTCTACGCGTACCGGATGGAGTTCACCGACCGTCACGGGACGCGCCGGCACACCCGCGGCGTGATCGGCGCGCTCGGTCTGCCCGAAACGGACAGTGACGACGTGCTGCCCCACGAGCGCACGCTGCCCAAGGCGAAGTCCGACCGGCTCGCGCTGCTCCGCGCGATGCGCGTGAACGTCGATCCGATCTGGGGGCTGACTCTCGGCGCCGGGTTCACGCAACACCTCGCCACCGCCCGTCCCCTCGCGTCGTGCACCGACCACGACGGCGTGCGCCACGAGCTCGGCGCCATCGACGACGCGCCGACCATCTCGGCGATCGCGCGCACCGTCGCGAATGCGCCGATCGTGCTGGCGGACGGGCATCACCGCTTCGAGACCGCGGTGAACTATCGCAACGAGCTGCGCGCGTCGGGATCGAACGACGCCGGCGCGAATGCGATCATGGCCCTCGTCGTGGAACTGGTCGACGACGAGTTGTACATCGAGCCCATTCACCGGCTGATCGACGCGCCCGCGGGGACCGACGTACGCGAACGGCTCGCCGACACCTTCGCGGTGCGCGACGCCGGGCCGATCACGCCCGACGGCGTCGAGGCCCTCGAGCAACTCATGCGCGCCGAGCACGGACTCGGGATCGTCGATGCCGGGGGCCTGGCGCTCGCCGTCCCCGAACCCGCGGCGCGCGCCGCGGCCCTCGCCGGCGAACACCCGGCCGTCGCTGCGACCGACGCCGCGGTCGTCGAGGCGCTCGTCGTCCCGCGCCTCTCCGACGCGACCTGGCAGTACCGGCACGACGCGCAGAGTGTGGCCGCGCTCGTCGACAAGCGCGCGGCGACCGCCGCGGTCCTCTGCTCGGCGGTCTCGGTGGCACAAACTCGCGCCGCCGCCGTCGACCGCGTGCGCATGCCGCAGAAGACGACGTTCTTCTGGCCGAAGCCGCGTACCGGGATGGTGTTCCGGACGCTCGACTGAAGTCAGCGGGCGATGCCCGCGGCCGGCTCCGGAGCTCGCGCGCGTGCCGCGGAACGCACCAACAGCGCCAGCGCGGCCGACGCGGTGGCGAAACCGGCGAGGGCCAGCCCCGTGCGGGGTGTCCACCGCTGGCAGACCCAGCCCACGAACGGACCGCCGACCACCGTGCTGCCCAGGGTCAGCAGCGTGTAGATCGACATGACCCGGCCGCGCAGGTGCGGCGCCGACAGGATCTGCATGTGCGCGTTCGCGCTCGAGCCGAAGAAGACGGCGAGCGCGCCGACCGGGATCAACGCGACCTCCACGGCCGGGCGCGCGGGCAGGTTCGCGGCAACGATCAACGAAGTGCCCAGCAACGCGGCCGCGCCGATGACGGTGGCGCGCGTCGGCCGGGCCCGCTGCGCCGCGACCAGCGCGCCGATCACCGTGCCGACACCCAGGAGCGCCATGAGGAAGCCCGCCAGCCCGGCGCCGCCGTGGAACGTGTCGTTCGCGAGCAGCGTGAGATAGGTCGGGAAGTTGTAGACGAGGGTGCCGACCACCGCAACCAGCACGATCGTCGAGCGGATCTCCACCAGCGACCACGCGTGTACGAGTCCGTCGCGCACACGCGGGCGGGTCTCCGGATGCGCCGGGCGGCACAGCAGCGCGCTGTGCATCGCCGCGAGCGCCGCGACGACGGCGAAGAACGACACCGCGTTCACGAAGAACACCCATGCCGTCCCGACCGTCGCGATCAGCACGCCCGCGATCGCCGGGCCGGTGATGCGCGCCGAGTTCCCGACCGCGCTGTTGAGCGCGACGGCGTTGGTCACGCGTTCGGGGCCGACCATCTCCTCGACGAAGGCCTGCCGCGCCGGCTCGTCGATCACGGTCACGCATCCCAGGGCGATCGCCAGCGCGAACACCATCCACACGTGCACCACGCCTGTGAACACGATCAGCCACAGGACGACGGCGAGCAGTGCGGCGAGCGTCTGGGTGACGAGCAGTACGCGGCGCCGGTCGAAGCGGTCGGCGATCGTGCCGCCCCAGAGTCCGAACAACAGCACGGGGAGGAACCGGCACGCGAACGTCGCGCCGACCGCCACGCCGCTGCCCGTGAGCGTCAACACGAGCCAGGCCTCGGCCATGGTCTGCATCCACGAACCGACATGCGACACGAGGTCGCCGAAGAAGTAGAGGCGGTAGTTGTACGAGTCGAGGGAACCGAACGTGCGCCGGATCGTCGCGCGCGCTCGATTCGTCTTGTGCGCGCGCCCTTCCATCAGAGCATCGACCTTACCGGGACGGCCGGCGCGGCTGCGGAGGGTTTTCGCGCGGACGGCTCAGTTGACGGTCCACGTGGGCGCCGAGCGCAGCAGCTTCGCGAGGTCGCCCGGGCCCGACTTCTCGGCCGCGTCGACGAGCTGCTGTTGCATCGATGCCCCGTAGGTGGAGCGCTCAACTGCGCGGAACACGCCGACCGGCGTCGGCGTCTCGGGGTGGTCGGCCAGCCGCGACAGCGCGAATGCCAACGACGGGTCGGCGCGGTGCTCGTCGTGCACCACCAGGCGCTCGGCCCCGACCTCGTCGACGTGCACGATCTTCGCCTCGCCGAACTCGTTCATCACGACACCGAGCTGCTGTTCCGAGCCGAAGCGGATCGGCTCGCCGTGCTTCAGGTCGATGAGCATGTCGGGCCGCGCGTCCTTGTTCAGGATCGTGTCGAACGCGCCGTCGTTGAACACGTTGCAGTTCTGGTACACCTCGACGAACGCGGAGCCGGGATGATCGTGCGCGCGCCGGAACATTTCGATCATGTGCTTGCGGTCCATGTCGTGGGTTCGGGCGACGAACGAGGCCTCGGCACCCAGCGCCACCGAGATCGGGTTGAACGGGTGGTCGAGCGAGCCGAACGGCGTCGACTTCGTGATCTTGCCGACCTCGCTCGTCGGCGAGTACTGGCCCTTCGTGAGACCGTAGATCTGGTTGTTGAACATCAGGATCTTGATGTTCACGTTGCGACGCAGCGCGTGGATCAGGTGGTTGCCGCCGATCGACAGCATGTCGCCGTCGCCGCCGATGACCCACACGTGCAGGTCGGGACGCGCGAGGGCGACGCCGGTCGCGATCGCCGGTGCGCGCCCGTGGATCCCGTGAATGCCGTACGTGTTCATGTAGTACGGCAACCGGGCCGCACACCCGATGCCCGAGACGAAGACGAGCTCCTCGGGCTTGATGCCCGTCTCCGGCAGGAGGAACTGGATCGCGGCGAGGATGCCGTAGTCGCCGCAGCCGGGACACCAGCGAACCTCTTGGTCGCTCTGGAAGTCCTTACGGGCGAGCTTCACCGGCGCGCCGTTGCCGTTGCCGTCGCTCACGGGTTCATCATCTCCAGGATCTGCTGTTCGAGCTCGGCGGCCCGGAAGGGGACGCCGGCGACGCGGCTATAGCTGCGCGCGTCGATCAGGAACTCGGCGCGCACGAGCTTCGCGAGGTGCCCGAGGTTCAGCTCGGGCACGAAGACCGTGCGGTACCGGGCGAGCACCTCGCCGAGATCGCGCGGGAACGGGTTCAGGTGGCGCAGGTGCACGTGTGCGATCTTCTTGTCGCGCGTGCGCACCCGGCGGACCGCTGCGGTCGCGGCGCCCCAGGTCCCGCCCCAGGACAGCACGCAGATGTCGGCGCCGTCCGGATCGTCGACGGGCGTCAACGGGATGTCGCGCGCGATGCCGGCGATCTTCGCGGCGCGCACGCGTGTCATCCGGTCGTGGTTCTCGGGGTCGTAGCTGATGTTGCCCGTCCCGTCTTCCTTCTCGATGCCACCGACGCGGTGCATCAGGCCGGGCGTTCCGGGGATCGCCCACGGACGCGCCAGCGTCTCGGGATCGCGCAAGTAGGGCCAAAACTCGTCGCCGTGGTTCAGCTCGGTGGCGAAGGGGACGGAGATGTCGGGCAGCGCGTCGACGTCGGGCAGCGCCCACGGCTCCGCCCCGTTGGCGAGGTATCCGTCGGTCAACAGGATCACCGGCGTCCGGAACTTCAGCGCGATGCGCGCCGCTTCGAAGGCGGTGTCGAAGCAGTCGGACGGCGAGCACGCGGCGATGATCGGCAACGGCGCCTCGCCGTGGCGGCCGTACATCGCGAGCATGAGGTCGGCCTGCTCGGTCTTGGTCGGCAGCCCGGTGGACGGCCCGCCGCGCTGTACGTCGACGATGATCATCGGGAGCTCGAGACTCACGGCGAGCCCGATCGACTCGGACTTCAGGTCGACGCCCGGGCCACTCGTGCCGGTGATCGCGAGATTGCCCGCGAACGCGGCACCGATGGCGACACCCGCGGCCGA
>DATMUX010000652.1:0-5747 GCA_035563695.1 Acidimicrobiia bacterium | reverse complement strand
GGCGGGAGTGTTTCACCCGGTCGAGATCACGCTCGAAGCACAGCCGGTACGGATCGGGGGCTTCGTCGCGGGCGCGCCGGCCCGCGCCCACGGGACGCGTCGCGCCCGGCGCCAGCGCGGCGTCGAGCTCGGCCTCGCGCTCCTCGCGCCGGCGCACGCCGCGGCCCACGAAGCCGTGCGCGCCCGGGTGCGCCGTGCGAATGGCCGGCGCGACCGTCTCGGCGGTCGGGTCGTGTCGGATCTGCACCCGCCCAGCGTAACGGCGAGGTGTGACATCCTCACGGCCGGCTCACGGAGGCGGCGGCTCGTTCCAGCGCTCCATCCAGCGATCGACCCGGGTCAGCGGCGCGAACCCGACCTTCGCGTACACACCGTGCGCGTCCCGGGTCCCGAGCACCAGGCGGCGTACGTGGGCGTATGACTCGACGACGCACTGCACGAGGAACGTGCCGAGCCCCGCCGCGCGATGGCCCTCGAGGATGAACACGTCGGCGACCCACCCGAACGACACATCGTCCGTGAGCACGCGCGCGAAGCCGACCTGCGCACCGGTCGGCGTGTGCAGCACGCTGAAGCACGTCGACAGCTCGTTGACCCGCGCCTGCGCATCACGCGACCGGCCCCGCGCCCAGTACGACTCCTCCGAAAGGAACCGGTGCACGACGTCGAGATCGACGCGTGCGCGATCCGTAGTGACGATGTAGTCGCCGTTCGACCAGTATGCGTTCACGCAGTCGTGCCGGGGCCGCCCGCGCCGATCGCGGCATGCGCCGCGGCCAGACGGGCGATCGGCACGCGGTACGGGGAGCACGACACGTAGTCGAGGCCGACCTCGTGGCAGAACGCCACCGACTGCGGATCGCCGCCGTGTTCGCCGCAAATGCCGAGCTTGAGATCGGCGCGCGTCGCCCGGCCCCGCTCGCAACCGGTCCGCACGAGCTGGCCCACGCCGTCGACGTCGAGCGTCTCGAACGGGTTCGCGGCGAGGAGTTTGTACTCGAGGTATTCGCTCATGAAGCGCCCCTCGATGTCGTCGCGCGAGAACCCGAACGTCATCTGCGTGAGGTCGTTGGTACCGAACGAGAAGAACTCGGCGACCTCGGCGATGCGATCGGCGACCAGCGCGGCCCGGGGCGTCTCGACCATCGTGCCCACGAGGTACGGCAGATCGACGCCCGCCTCACGCAGCACCGCGTCGGCTTCCTCACGGGTCCACGTCTCGAGCAGTTGCAGCTCGGGCGCGCTCACGATTAGCGGGATCATGATCTCGACGATCGGGTCGCCCCCGGCCCGCTTGCGCGTGACCGCCGCCTGCATGAGCGCGCGCACCTGCATCCGGTACAGGCCCGGCTTGATGATGCCGAGCCGGCAGCCGCGGGTCCCGAGCATCGGGTTCGACTCGCGCCACAACTCGGCCGCATGCAGCAGTTTGCGCTCCGCGTCGGTGATCTCGCCCTTCGCCTGTTTGATGATGAGCTCCTCGTGGTCGGGGAGGAACTCGTGCAACGGCGGGTCGAGCAGGCGCACGGTGACGGGTAGTCCGTCCATCGCGTCGAGGATGCCCTCGAAGTCGGTCTCCTGCTGGGCGCGCAGCTGCTCGAGTGCGGCGCTCTCGTCGGCTTCGTTGTCGGCGAGGATCATGCGCTGCACGATCGGCAGGCGGTCGCCGAGGAACATGTGCTCGGTGCGGCACAGACCGATGCCCTCGGCGCCGAACTCGCGCGCCTTGTGCGCGTCCTCGGGCAGGTCGGCGTTCGTGCGCACCCTCAGGCGCCGGCGCTCGTCGGCCCAGCCGAGGATCGTCGCGAAGTGCCCCGTCGGCTCCGGCGTGACGACGGGAACCTCGCCGACGACGATCTCGCCGGTCGTGCCCGAGATCGAGATCACGTCGCCCTCGCGCACGACGGTGTCGCCGACCGCGAACTGCCGCGCGCCGAGATCGATCTTCACCGCCTCCGCCCCGCAGATCGCCGGTGTTCCCATGCCGCGCGCGACCACGGCCGCGTGCGAGACGAGGCCGCCGCGCGACGTCAGGATGCCTTCGGCCGCGATCATGCCGTGCAGGTCGTCGGGCGACGTCTCGGGGCGCACGAGGATCACGCGCTCCCCCGCCTCCCGCCGTGACTCGGCGTCGTCGGCGGTGAAGTACACCTTGCCGACAGCCGCGCCCGGCGACGCGTTCAGGCCCTTGGCGAGCACTGCGAACATCGCCTTCGGGTCGAACTGCGGGTGCAACAGCTGGTCGAGCTGCGCGGGCTGCACGCGCAGCACGGCCTCCGTCTTGTCGATGAGGCCGTCTTCCTCCATCTCGACGGCCATGCGCAGCGCGGCCGCGGCGGTGCGCTTGCCGACGCGCGTCTGCAGCATGAACAGGCGGCCCTGTTCGATCGTGAACTCGATGTCGCACATGTCGCGATAGTGGTTCTCGAGCAGGTTCATGAGCGAGAGCAGCTGCCGGTGCGGCTCGGGGAAGTCGTTGCCCATCGCGTCGAGCGGCTCGGTGATGCGGATCCCGGCCACGACGTCTTCGCCCTGCGCGTTCGTCAGGAAGTCGCCGTAGGGCTTGTTCTCCCCGGTCGACGGGTTGCGCGTGAACGCCACACCCGTTCCCGAGTCATCGCCCTTGTTGCCGAACACCATCGTCTGCACGTTGACGGCGGTGCCCAGGTCGTCGGGAATTCCCTCCATCTTGCGGTAGTCGCGCGCGCGGCGCCCGTTCCACGACTTGAACACGGCTTCGATCGCGTACCGCAGCTGTTCCTGCGGATCCGTCGGGAACTCGACGCCGGCCTCGCGCTGCACGATGTCCTTGAACGTCTCGACGAGCCCGGCGAGATCGTCGGCCGTGAGCTCGGTCTCGACGCTCGAGCCCTTCTGTTCGACGAGGTCGTGCAGCGCCTCCTCGAACAGCTCGCCCGAGATGTCGAGCACGATCTTGCCGAACATCTGCACGAAGCGCCGATAGGAGTCGTAGGCGAAGCGCTCGTTCTGCGTCTGCTTCGCCAGGCCCTTCACCGACGCGTCGTTGAGGCCGAGGTTGAGGACGGTGTCCATCATGCCGGGCATCGAGAACGGGGCGCCCGACCGCACCGAGACCAGTAGCGGGTCGTCGGCGTCGCCGAGTTTCTTGCCCATCTTTTGCTCGAGCAGCTCGCGCGCGACCGCGACCTCGGCCATCAATCCCGCCGGGAGCTCGTTGCCGCCCGCCATGTACGCGTTGCACGCCTCGGTGCTGATCGTGAAGCCGGGAGGCACGGGCAGGCCGAGATTGGTCATCTCGGCGAGGTTGGCTCCCTTGCCACCGAGGAGGAACTTCTGCTCCTTCGATCCCTCCTCGAACGCGAACACGAACTTCGGCATCGCCGGACCTTTCCGTTGCGGGACGATCACCTGGGGGCGTCGGTGACCACGATGGTGTGCGCGAACCGGTCGTGAATGCCCTGCTGGTTGGGATTGCGCATCCACATCGTGACACCGAACAGCACGATGACGGGGGCGAAATACCCCAGGACGAATGTCAGGAGCAGTGTCACGAGCATCAACATGCCGTAGCGCACGATGGTGCCCTTCCAGCCGAGCGGCGAGCCGTCCTGGCGGACGACGCGCAGATGCTGGAACCGCTTCCCGACCGTGGCGCCCGTCAGGCCGCTCGGGATCGCGAGGTACAAGAAGCCGAGCACGAACGCGCCGATCACGCTCCCGAGGACATAGCCGTTGACCTTCGAGCTCTCGTGATCGCGCTTCTTGGTCAGATCGTTGATCTGAGCGTTGTAAGCGTCGACCTGCTTCTGGTACTTGGTTTGGTCGGCGGTGTTGTTCGCCGTCTTCGCGGCGTCGACCTGCTTCTGGGCCGCGTCCTTCTTGTTCGTCGTGTCGGTGATCTGCTTGTTGTAGGCGTCGATCGCCTTCACGACGTCGGGCTTCTGCGACCGCGCGAGCGCGGGGCCGACCAGCGAGATCGCGACGAGGAGCAGCGCGGCGAGCACGACGAGGTCGATCGCCATCGCGATGATGCGCTGCTTCTGCGCAGGATACGCCGTGCCCGCGGGCGGCTTGATCGTGGGTGGCGGCAGCTGGCGCCGGTCGCGCGTTTGGCGCGTGCCGGCCGCGCCCGACCGGCCGCTCCGGGCCGGCCTGGTCTCGACGTCGATGTCGTCGCCGTCGCCGTCGGGCTCCCCGGACTCGCGCGCGTCGGCGCGCTGTTGGTCGTAGCGACCGCGCTGGTAGGGGTCGGACAAGACGTTCCACGCCTTGTTCAAACTCGCCGCCTCGGACTTGGAGCCGCCGCCGTTCGCCGAGGCGATCGACTCCTTGCGCTCGCGGTAGGCGGCTTTGATGTCGTCGACCGACGCGTCGGCGTCGACACCCAGCAACTCGTAGTAATCGTCCATCAACACACAACTCCAAGACGGCGACGCAGGTCGCCCACGAGGTGATCGAGCGGCACGCGCTCTTGTTCCATGGTGTCGCGATCGCGAATCGTCACCGCATGATCGTCGAGCGAATCGAAGTCGATGGTCACGCACAGCGGCGTGCCGACCTCGTCCTGACGACGGTAGCGGCGACCGATCGACCCCGCGTCGTCGACGTCGATCATGAAGTGCGTGCGCAGCCCGCTCGCCACGTCGCCCGCGAGCGGCGCGAGCTTCTCGTTACGCGACAAGGGCAGCACCGCGACCTGGATCGGTGCGAGCCGCGGATCGAACCGCAACAGGGTGCGCTTCTCGCCCCGGACCTCCTCTTCGGCGTAGGCCGCCAGGAGGAACGCGAGCGTCGTCCGGTCGGCGCCCGCCGCGGGCTCGATCACGTGCGGGACGTAGCGCTCGTCGTTGTCCTGGTCGAAGTACGTCAGGTCCTCGCCCGAGAACTCGGCGTGCTGGTTCAGGTCGTAATCGGTGCGGTTGGCGATGCCCTCGAGCTCGCCCCAGCCCCACGGGAACAGGAACTCGATGTCGGACGTGCCCGCGGAGTAGTGCGACAGCTCGTCGGGATCGTGGGGGCGGATCCGCATCATGTCGTCGGGGATCCCGTGCTCGCAGTACCAGCGGTAGCGCTCACCGACCCAGTACTCGAACCACTTCGCGCCCTGGTCGGGCGGCACGAAGTACTCCATCTCCATCTGCTCGAACTCGCGAGTGCGGAAGATGAAGTTGCCGGGAGTGATCTCGTTGCGGAACGACTTGCCGATCTGCGCGATGCCGAACGGGGGCTTGCGGCGCGACGTCGTCTGGACGTTCTTGAAGTTCACGAAGATGCCCTGCGCGGTCTCCGGGCGCAGGTATGCGACGGACGCGTCGTCCTCCACCGGACCGACGTGCGTCTTGAACATCAAGTTGAAGTGCCGGGCCTCGGTGAAGCTGTCCTTGGCGCCGCAGTTCGGGCACGCTCCCGACGCGGGGAGCTGGTCGGCCCGGAAGCGCTCCTTGCAGTTGCGGCAGTCGACCAGGGGGTCGGTGAAGGTGGCGACGTGCCCGCTCGCCTCCCAGACCTTCGGGGCCATGAGGATGGCGGCGTCGAGACCGACCACGTCGTCGCGCAGCTGCACCATCGAGCGCCACCAGGCGTTCTTGACGTTGCGCAGCATGTTGACGCCGAGCGGCCCGTAGTCGTAGGTGGAGCGGAAGCCGCCGTAGATCTCCGCGGAGGGGAAGATGAAGCCCCGGTGGCGGCACAGGCGCACGACCTTCTCCATGAGGTCGTCGGCCGGCGCGTCGGCCGGCCCGGCGGTCTCCGCGGTCTCGGTCATC
>DATMUX010000651.1:0-4702 GCA_035563695.1 Acidimicrobiia bacterium | reverse complement strand
CCCGCCAGCTCGCTCCGCCAAGCTCCGCTCACGGCCTCACACACCCCGCTCGCGGAAGTCGAACGCGACCCTGCTTGCCTGGTCGCGCTCGCCGCTCGGCGGGATACCCGCCTCGCCACGGCTCGCCGCTCCCGCCAGCTCGCTCCGCCAAGCTCCGCTCACGGCCTCACACACCCCGCTCGCGGAAGTCGAACGCCACTTTGATGGCGCCGGAGTCGTCCTGGGTGGCGAGCGCGGTGAAGGCATCGCGCCAGTCATCGAGCCGGAACCGGTGCGTCAGCATGCCGGTCAAATCGACGCGGCCGCTCGCCACGAGATCGAGATAGTGCGCGATCCCGTGCCGGCGCACCCCGTCGACCTCCTCGAAGCCGAACGCGTTCGAGCCGACCATCGAGAGCTCCTTGAAGTACAGCGGCGTGTCCTCCCACCACGTGGGTCCGTGCACGCCCGCCTTCACGAGCGTGCCGCGCGCCTTCAGCACCCGCGTGCCGACCTCGAACGTCTCCTGCTTGCCGATCGTGTCGTACACGACGTCGATCCCGCCGGGAAACGCCATCGGCAGACCGTCGCTCGCGCGCAGCACGCCGCCCGACCACGCGGCCGCCTCCTCGATCACCTGCAGCGCCGGCGTGTGACCGATCACGGTGGCGCCGAGCTTGCGGGCCAGCTCGGCCTGCGCGTCGAAGCGGGCGACGACCAGCACGTCGACGTCCGGATACATTGCGCGCAGGATGGCAGTCGCGCACGTGCCGAGCGCACCGGCGCCGTAGACCATCGCCTTGCCACCCGGTGCCGGCGGGTGCCGCGTGACCGAGTGCAGCGAAACGGCAAACGGATCCGCGAAGACTGCAAGCTCGTCGGGCACGGTGTCGGGAACCGGGAAGAGCTGCGAGTCGTGCGCGGCCATCACCTGCGCGTACCCACCGTTGACGTCACGCGCCGTACCGATGTGGATGCCGGGCGGGATCGGCCCGACGTCGAACGAGTGGCACAGGCTGAAGTCGCCGACCGCGCACGCCGGGCACACCGGCGACACGCCCCGCGGTCCGCACGACAGCCACGGGTTCAGCACCACTCGATCGCCGGGTTGCAGACCCTCGGCCTCGGGCCCGACCGCGACGACGTCGGCCACGACCTCGTGCCCCAGTACCTGCGGCAGCGAGAAGAAGCCCTTCATCGGGTTGTCGACCGACCGGACCTCGCCCCAGTCCATGAACACCTGCTTGGCGTCCGAGCCGCAGATGCCCGTGAGGCGCGGCCGGGTGACGACCCAGTCCGGCCGGAAGAAGCCCGGCTCGTCGAGGTCGACGAGCTTCATCGGCGTCACCGCGAGGTTCCGGAGCAGGTGGTTCTCCGTTTCGGGGACCGGGAGCGGGTCGGGCCTCACGCCGTAGAGCAGTGCTTTCATGCGCGGGACCGTACTGCGTGCGCGCCGGCGCCGTCATCCGGCCAGGACGGCGAGACCTTCGTCGAGCAACGCCGCCCCGATCTCGCGCAGCAAGCCGCGATGGGAGTCGGCACCGGCCGGGGGACGCCCGCGATCGGCATGCTCGCAGCGCGCGCCGTACGCGAGCGACGCGACGATCGCCGCGGCCGCCAATTTCCGCTCCCACGCCGCGAGCGGCGTGCCGCGCGCCACCGCGTAGTCCCCGACGAACGCGCCGATCTCGGCCGGCACGGGAAAACGCTGCCCGCGCTCCCGCCGCCAGTCGACGGAGAACGTCGTCGCCGCGGCCGCGAGGGCCTCGTGCTCCGGCGCAGCGCGCGCACTGTCCCAGTCGTACACCGCGGCGAGGCGTCCGGCCCTGATCCCGACGTTCTCGATCCTCCAGTCGCCGTGCACGACGGCGCGCGGAACGTCCGGCCCGGCGCGCAGGACGGCTCGCGCCCGCGCGGCGAGGTCGTCGATCCACTCCGCGCCCTCGTTCGTCGCGGCGAAGTCGAAGCGCGCCGAGTGCGGCCTCGGATACAACGCGTCCGCGGGGACGTCCATCGGATGTGCGGCCGCCGCGAGCGCGTCGCGGTACGGACGGCCGAGCGCGACGAACTGCGCGAGTCCCGACGCGAGCAACCGGCGGAGGTCGGGATCGTGCCCGTCGACCGCGGTGTCGCAGAGCACCATCTCCTCGGCGGTCACGTGACCGGAACCGGCCGGGACCGGCCCGGCGAGCGGCCGCGGCGCCGGATATCCGGATGACGCGAGCCCGGCCTGCACCGCGAGCACCGCGTCGAGAAACGCGCGCGACGCGGCCGCGCGGTGACCCTTGACTACGACCGCGCGACCGTCGACCAGGCGTACGCCGTGCACGCTGCCGCTGCTCGACTCGAAGAACACGTACTCTTCGACGCCCGCGCCGAGGTGCGCGCGGCACCACGCATCCACCGCGGCGGCGATCGCGACCGGCTCCGACGCCGCGAAGAGCTCGCGTTCGAGCGGCAGATCCGGGAAACCCCACGCTGCCAGCCGGCGTTCGATGACCGCGCTCAGCGGCTCCACGCGGCGGTCCTAGATCGTGTACGCCATGGAGTCGACGATGCGGTTGCCGAGCGCCGCGTCACCCTCGACGCGCACCACGCCGTGTGCGCGCGCGTGGTCACCCGACCAGCGACCGCCCGCGAGGCGCGCGAAGGTGCGGCGATCGGTCGTGATCCGCACCGTCGGCGCGGCCGGCGCCTCGTCGAGCAACACCGCGCGCCCCTCAGGCGGCACCGAGATCGCGGCAACGATCGGCGGCGCACCCTCGACGTCGAACACGACCGTCGATCCCGCGGGCGCGCCCGCCTTCTTGCCGACGATGTACGGCAACCCCTTGGGCGGGATGCGCGCGAGCGACAGATCGGCGACCGGACCTTCGAGGCAACCGGGTCGGCCGAGCGCCTCACGGATGTCCTGGTCGTGGTACCAACAATCGAACACGCGGATCGCCATGAACTGGCGGTACGGGCCGGGCCCCTCGGGCGTGAAGCCTTCGCGATTCCAATCCTCGTCGGTCATCGCCCGCAACGCGTCGAGACGCCGCGCGGTGACGGCCCCGAACTCGTCGAGCAGCTTCGGTCCGTCCCAGTCGCGGTACGTCGCGATCCACTGCTCGTTCGCCTTGCCGATGTCGTTCCGCACGTGGGGCGCGTCGCCCGCGGCGGCATCGGCCCCCGGCTGCTCCCCCATCAGCATCCGTTCGGTGCCGATCATGTGCGCGACATTGTGGTGCACCGACCACCCCGGGCACTCGGTCGGCGTGTTCCACCGCCCGGCGTCGAGATCGCCGCACACGCCGGCGATGTCGCGCCACACCTCGTCGAGACGGGCGATGAGGGGTTCGGTCATGCGACAATCCTGCCATGACTTCTCCTGGGACTTCCCCTGGGACTTCCCCTGGGACTTCCGCCGGTCCGGAGGCGGTCACGTTCCATTTCGACCCGATGTGCCCCTACGCGTACCAGACCTCCCTGTGGATCCGCGACGTGCGCCGCGGGATCGGGCTCGACATCACGTGGAAGTTCTTCTCGCTCGAGGAGGTCAACCTCGTCGCCGGCAAGCGGCACCCCTGGGAGCGGCCGTGGTCGTACGGCTTCGGGCAGATGCGCGTCGGCGCGCTCATCCGGCGGGAGCTCGGCAACGAGGCCGTCGACCGCTGGTACGAGGCGGTCGGCCACGCATTCTACTTCGACGGCGTGAAGACGCACGTGCCCGACGAGCACGCGCGCGTGATCGAAGCGGCCGGCTTCGACCCGTCGTTCGTCGAGTGCGCGATCGCCGACGAGTCGACGCTCACCGAGGTACGCGCCGAGCACGAGGACGCGGCCGCGCGCTACGGTGCGCACGGCGTCCCGACGATCATCTTCGATGCGACCGGTTACGCGGTGTACGGACCGGTCGTCGTGCCCGCGCCGACCGGTGAGGATGCGCTCGCGCTCTGGGACCTCGTGCGCTCGATGCAACGGTTCCCGCACCTCTACGAGCTGCGCCACCCGAAGACGATGGACGACCTGCTGCACGTCGGCGAGCAGTTCCGGACGTACCTCACCACGCGCGACTGGCAGACGGTCGAGAACCCCGCGCCCTGACCACCAGGTCCGGTCGATGCGGATCCACGCCGTCAGCCGGCGTCGTCGCGCGGCGCGGCAACGGGAACCACCCGCTGCAGGCCCTCGGGACACACCTTGGAGCCCCCGCCGTCGCGCGACGCGGCCCGCACGCCTTGACCCGGTACCACCATGCAGGCGTCCGCCGACACGAACGCGAGCTGCTCGGCCGCGGCGGCCACCGCGACGAGCTTGCCGCGCGCCTTGTCGATCTTGGCCGCCTTGAGCCCCGCGCCGCCACGCGCCTGAACCGGGAACTCGTCCACCTCGGTGCGCTTGGCGTACCCCTGCTCGGTCGCGAGCACCACGATCTCCTCGTGCGCGACCGCGCACCCGCCGATCACGCGGTCGTCGCCCTTCAAGCGGATCCCGCGGATCCCGCCCGCCGACCGGCCGACGGGCCGCACGTCGTCCTCGACGAAGCGGATCCCCTGGCCCTGCGCGGTGACGAGCAGCAGCTCATAGTCGTCCCAGCCCGGGAACACCGACGCCACACGATCTACGTCTTCATTGGGTCGACTCCGCGCTCCGCTCCCCTCCGGTCGCTTCGCTGTCGTCTCCCTGAGCAATTTCATCGCGACGATGCCGTTCTGCCGCCCGGAGGCCTCGGCGAACTCCG
>DATMUX010000650.1:0-4194 GCA_035563695.1 Acidimicrobiia bacterium | reverse complement strand
CGGGTTCATCGCAGCCTTCGCGGCCCGGCATGGCTAGCCGATCCACAGGCCGAGCGCGAGCAGCGCCGCCAGCGCGAGCTGGAACCGCACGGTGCCCACGAGCGCGGCAATGAGCCCCGGGGGATCATGCCGAGTGAGCATGGCGCGCACCGGCGGGATCGCGAGCGGGAACGCGACGATCGCGACGAGCGCGGCCGGCACCCACGCGCCGCAGGCGACCGCGGCAACCATCGCGCCCACGATGCAGAGCACGTACGCGGTGCGAGCGCGGCCCGCGCCGAGGCGCACGGCGAGCGTGCGCTTGCCGGTCGCGCGGTCGGTGTCGACGTCGCGCACGTTGTTCGCGAGCAGGATCCCGCACGCGGGCAGGCCCACGGCCAGCGATGCGATCCACGTGACCGCGGGCAGTGTCGCGTGCTGCACGTACGCGCTTCCCAGCGTCGCGACGAACCCGAAGAACACGAGGACCATGACCTCGCCCAGCCCGATGTAGCCGTAGGGCTTGGGCCCGCCCGTGTACGTCACGGCTCCCGCGATCGCGGCCGCGCCCACGAGCAACAGCCACGGGTTCACGACCAGCGACAGCACCGCACCGACGACGGCCGCGATCCCGAACGACACGGCCGCGGCGGCGCGTACGGCTTGCGGCGACGCGAGCCCGGTCGCGGTGAGGCGGACCGGACCGCGCCGCGCGACGTCGGTGCCGCGCACCCCGTCGGAGTAGTCGTTGGCGTAGTTGACCCCGACCTGCAACGCGAGCGCGACGACGAGCGCGCCCGCGGCGCGGGCCCAGTTGATCGGCCCGTCGAGCGACCCC
This sequence comes from Acidimicrobiia bacterium, assembly GCA_035563695.1. Classification (GTDB taxonomy): domain Bacteria; phylum Actinomycetota; class Acidimicrobiia; order IMCC26256; family PALSA-610; genus DATMUX01. Next base: position 3,377 of record DATMUX010000650.1, on the reverse strand, counting down.
GCCGCCGTGCCGACGAGGACGGGCGACACCGCCGCGCCAAGCGTCTTCGGCCGCGCTCCATTTACCCACATGCGCAGTTCGGTCACGCGGGGACTCCCGTCGCGGCGAGCGAGCCGCGCGAGCGAGCTCGCCGGAGTCCCGAGCGGCCGCGAGGCGGGTATCCCGCCGAGCAGCGAGGGCGACAAAGAATCACGGGCGCCGTGGGTACTGGTCGAAGGCGGGCTTGCGCTTCTCGAGGTACGCGGTCTTGCCCTCCTGCGCTTCCTCGCTCATGTAGTACAGGAGCGTCGCGTCGCCGGCGAGCTGCTGGATGCCGGCCAAGCCGTCGTCGGCCGCGTTCATCGACGCCTTCAGCATCCGCAGCGCGAGCGGCGAGTGCTCGAGCATCCGCCGGGCCCAGGCCACCGTCTCGATCTCGAGGTCGGCGAGCGGCACGACCGTGTTGACGAGACCCATGTCGAGCGCGGCCGGCGCGTCGTACTGCTCGCACAGGTACCAGATCTCACGCGCCTTCTTCTGCCCGACGATGCGCGCGAGCAGTCCCGAGCCGTACCCGCCGTCGAAGCTGCCGACGCGCGGACCGGTCTGCCCGAAGCGCGCGTTGTCGGCGGCAACGGTGAGGTCGCATACGACGTGCAGCACGTGACCGCCGCCGATCGCGTATCCCGCGACCATCGCGATGACGGGCTTCGGGAGCCGGCGGATCTGTACCTGCAGGTCGAGCACGTTCAGCCGGCCGATGCCCTTATCGTCGCGGTAACCGTCGTCGCCGCGCACGCGCTGGTCGCCGCCCGAGCAGAACGCCTCGTCGCCTTCGCCGGTCAGGACGACGACGCCGACGTCGGGGGCGTCGCGCGCGATCTCGAATGCATCACGAAGCTCGAACAGCGTGCGGGGCCGGAACGCGTTGCGGACCTCGGGCCGGCAGATCGTGATCTTGGCGATGCCGTCGGCGGTCTCGTAGGTGACGTCGGTGAAGCCGTCGGGGGTCTGCGGCTTCCAGTCGGCGCCCGGCCGGATCGTGCTCATGAGGCCTCCGATCGTGGGAGTAATCACTCCTACGGTTAGGGTAGCGAGCGTGCCCGCGCCCGACGAATCCGAGCCCGGCACCAGTGCGCCCGGCACGAGTGACGTCGTCGCCGTCGTCGCGTCGGGCCCCGCGCTGGCCGACGCCGCCCGCCGCTGCTGGGACGAGGGCCGGACGATCCTGCCCTTCGACCCCGGCTTCACCGCCGGCGAGCTCGACGAGCTGCACGCGCGCCTGCGCCCGGCGGAGCCGGCCGCCGCGGGGACGGCCGCGATCGTGGTCACGAGCGGCACCGCGGGCGCGCCGAAGGGTGTCGAGCTGACCCGGGCGGGCATGGAGGTCATGGCGCGCGGCTATTCCGCGGGGCTCGGTATGGGACCCGACGACCGCTGGCTCGCGTGCCTCCCGTTGCACCACGTCGCCGGTCTCGGCGTGCTCGCGCGCGCGTACGTCACCGGCGTGCCGTGCACCGTGCACGAGGGTTTCGACGTCGAGCGGGTCGCGCGCTCGCCCGCAACGGAGGGCACAACGGTCGGGTCGCTCGTCCCCACCGCACTTCGTCGCCTCCTCGACGCCGGCGCACCGATGCACGAGTTCCGGCGGATCATCACCGGGGGCGCGCCCTGCCCGCCGGCGTTACGGGCGCGCGCCGAAGCCGCGGGCGCGCGCGTCGTCGACGCCTACGGCCTGACCGAGACCTGGGGCGGCTTCGCGCTCGACGGCCGGCCGATCGCGGGCACCGAGGCGCGCATCGACGAGCGCGAGGGCGAGATCCTCGTGCGCGGCGCGGTCATCATGCGCGGCTACCGCTTCGACCCCGATCGCACCGCGGCCACGGTCGATGCCGGAGGCTGGCTGCACACGGGCGACGTCGGCGAGCTCGACTCCGACGGGCGCATCCGCGTGGTCGACCGGTTGAAGGATCTCGTCATCACCGGCGGGGTGAACGTCAGCCCGACCGAGATCGAAGCGGTGCTCGCGCACCATCGCGCGGTCGACGACGTATGCGTGGCGGGCGTGCCCGACGACGAGTGGGGCGAGCGCGTCGTCGCGTTCGTCGTCCCGCGGCCGGGGATGCCGGAGCCGTCGCTCGCCGACCTGCGCGCGTTCGCGCGCGACCGTCTGAGCGCGCCGAAGCTGCCGCGCGAGGTGCGCATCGTCGCCGCGATCCCCCGCACGCCCGGCGGAAAGCCGCTGCGCCGGCAACTACGCGAGTCGTCGTAGGCAGGTGACGGTGCCGACGAAGCGGATCGTGCGGGTGGGCGCGCCCGCGAAAAGCGGCGCGGTCGACGCGAACAGCCAGTCGCGCAGCTCGGCGCGCGGGACCCCGCGCTCGGCGGCGGCCACGCAATGGCTGACGGTGAGCTGGTAGTCGGCGAACTCGTCGCGGGTCATCGTGATCGGGTCCTCGAACAGCTCGCTCCCGATCTCGGCGAAGCCCGCGGGCGTCGTGGCGCGCGGATCGCCGACCTGCGGGTTGCGCGGCGGCAACGGGTAGCGGGCGAACAGGGTGCGGGCCCACTCGTCGAACTCGGGCACATCGGGCATCCCGAGGAAGTAGTGGTCGTACAGGCCGACCCAGCCGCCGGGCCGCAACACGCGGTGCACGTCGGCGAAGAATTTTGCCTGGTCGAACCAGTGCACCCCGGACGAGCACGTGACCGCATCGATGCTCCCCGCCGGCAGTGGCAGGTGCTCCGCACTCCCGAGCAGGTAGCTCGCCCGCGCGACGGGCGGTGCGGCGCGCAACATCTCGCGTGACACGTCGACCCCGACGACCGTCATCGCGCGTTCGGCCAGCGCGCGCGTCGACATGCCGGTGCCGCACGCCACGTCGAGCGCCCGGTCGACACGCGTCGCACCCGCCGCCGCGAACACGTGGGCCAGCGAGCGCGGGTGGTGGTAGGGGCGGCCGCGCGCGTACACGGCGCCTACGTCGGCGGCGGCGAACGGGTTGTCAGGCGTGATCGTCACGCAGTGCTTCCTTCCACGTGCGAAAGCGCGTGTGCACGCGCCCACCGGGACCGGCGCCTTCTCCGGAGCCGTCGGCGTACAGCCGGAACGTGAACGAACGGGTCAGGTCGTCGGCCGCGACCGCCATGTAGCGCGCGTCGGCGCCGGACGCCGGGCCGGCGCGCCACAACAGGTAGCGCCCGATGCGGCGCTTGTAGGCGACGAGATCGTGGCCGAGGTCGGTGCCGAGGTCGCGCAGCGACGCGGGCGCCTCGACCCAGCGGGTCGCGGGAATGAGGAAGTCGCGCTGGGGTGTGGGCGGCAGCTCGTCGGTGTGCCAGTCGTGCCCGGTCGGGGGCCGCGCTTCGGCGGGGGTGGCCACGTGCGCGATCTTGGC
>DATMUX010000649.1:0-4466 GCA_035563695.1 Acidimicrobiia bacterium | reverse complement strand
TTGCCCGAAGAACGCGGCGGCGTCGACGATGCCACCCATCACCCGGTGCGCGCCGTCGACGAAGCCGTAGCGCATCAGGCCGGCGGCCGCGATCGCGTTGTCGTGCGGCCACACGCTGCCGCAGTGATACGAGATCGGGTTGTAGCCGCCGTTGGTCGCCGAGAGCGTACGGATACCCCAGCCGCTCCACATTCCGTCGGACATCAGTGCGGCCGCGGCGAACGGGGCCTTCTCCTCGTCGACGATGCCCGTCCAGAGGCAGTGACCCATGTTCGACGCCAGGCCGTCGATCGGGTTCTTGTCGCGGTCGAGGCCGAGTGCGAAGTAACCGCCGTCCGGGGTCTCGACCCAGAAGTCTTGGTTGAAGCGCCGCTTCAGCTCGTCGGCTCGCTGCGTCAACGACATCGCGAGCTCGTCGTCGCCCGCTTCCGTCGCGCAGTGCGACCGCGCGACGAGCGCGGCGTACACGTAGCCCTGCACCTCGCACAGCGCGATCGGCGTGGCCGCGAGCCGGCCGTCGCGGAAGCGCATCGAGTCCCAGGAGTCCTTCCAGCCCTGGTTCTGCAGGCCGCGATCGGTGGTCCGCTGGTGCTCGACGTAGCCGTCGCCGTCCTTGTCGCCGTAGTCGGTGATCCACATCAGCGCGGCATCCGCCGCAGGGAGCAGGGCGTCGACCTCTTCGCGCCGGGTGCCCCAACGCGACAGCTCGCCGACGAGCATCACGAACAAGGGCGTGGCGTCGACCGTGCCGTAGTAGACGCGCCCGCCGCCGAGCGCGAGCGACGCCGTCTCGCCGAAACGCATCTCGTGCAGGATGCGGCCGGGCTCCTCCTCGGTGCGCGGGTCGACGTCGCTGCCCTGGAAACGCGCGAGGGTTTGCAAGGTTCCGAGCGCGAGGTCGGGGTCGACGAGGATCGTCATCCACGACGTGATGAGCGAGTCGCGCCCGAAGAGCGTCATGAACCAGGGCGCGCCCGCGGCGACGACCGCGCGTTCGGGGAACTCGGGATCGAAGATGCGGAGCCCCGCGAGGTCCTGCGTCGATCGCTCGAGCAGCGCACGGAACTGATCGTGGTCGCTCGTCACCACCGGCATGCGCGCTTTCCATTGTTCGAGGCGCGCGACGGGCGTGGACCGTTCGACGGGCTGGCCGCACTGGTGACGCGGGACGACGATCTCGTCACCCAACACGGGTGTCACCTCGATGCAGGTCGACCAGCGCCCGCGCGGCGGCACGACGGTCTCGTACACGACGTGCGTACCATGGATGCGCGGCGCCTCGGAGAAGTCGACGTGGGTCGAGCGCTCGAACGAGTGCCGTTTGTAGGTGAACGTGAGGCGCGAGCCCTCGTGTTGGACACCGAGCTGCCCTTGCTTGTGCACCCGCCCTTCCTTGACCTCGAACAGGTCGGCGAAGTCGGCGTCGAGCACGAGCTCGACCGAGCAGAACGCGGCTTCCTCGCCGAAGTTCTCGATCTCGAGATCCTCCCGCATGCCGCGGCCGACGTAGCGCCGGCGATACAGGACGAGGTGCGAGTCGGCGTGACCCTTCGACGGGTGGCCGCGCAGCACGAACACCCCGCTGAAGGGATCGGGGGACCGGGCGGCGAGCGGCTCGGGTGCCTGGCCGTTCAGCGCGCAGCGGAACTCCGAGAGGAACCTGGTGTCGCGGAAGAACAGTCCATGGGGCCGCGCCGGGTCGATCTCCCCCGACCGGGTCGAGATGCAGAACGCGGAACCCTCGACGAGCGTGACGATGCCGTCGGCGCCGATGCTCGCGCTCGCGCTCGTGGTCCACGGCTCCGGCATCGCGGGGAAACTACTCCTGGCTCGTGCCCGAACTGGGTCTCGGAATCGCCGTTCCTTTCGTCGGCGCGCGGGACGCCCCGATTAGCCTGCGCGGCCGATGCGGATCGCGATCGTCGCCCCGGTGTGGTTCCCCGTGCCGCCTGCGGGTTACGGCGGGATCGAGCTCGTCGTCGCGTTGCTCGCCGACGGCCTCGTCGACGCCGGCTACGACGTCACGCTGTTCGCGAGCGGAGGGTCCCGCACGAAGGCGAAGCTGATCTCGCCGATGGCGGAGCCACCCGATCCGCGCCTGCTCGGCAACCCGTGGCACGACAGCTTCCACGCGCTCTCGTCCTACCTGCAGGTCGACGGCTTCGACGTCGTCCACGACCACGCCGGGGTGGTCGGCCCCGTGTGCGGGGCCATGCTGCGCGGCCGCCCGCCCGTCGTGCACACCTTGCACGGTCCGTGGACCGAGCAAGCGCGCCTCCTCTACGGCGTCGCCGGCCACTACGTGCACCTCGTCGCCATCAGCGACGCCCAGCGGGCCGACAATCCCGACGTGCCCTATCTCGGCACGGTGCACAACGGGATCGATCTCGGCGACTACCCCTACCGCGAGGACAAAGACGACTTCCTCGTCTACATCGGTCGCGCGAACCCCGACAAGGGCCCGCGTGAGGCGATCGAGATCGCACGGCGCGCCGGTCTCCGGTTGCACATGATCCTCAAACGCAGCGAGCCGCCCGAACGCGAGTACTTCGACGCGCACATCGCTCCCCTGCTCGCGGGCGACGTCGAGCTGCACGAGAACGTGTCGCACGAGACCAAGGTCGACCTGCTGGGTCGTGCCCGCGCCATGCTCTTCCCCATTCGGTGGCCCGAGCCGTTCGGTCTCGTGATGGTCGAGGCGATGGCCTGCGGCACGCCGGTCGTGACGACCAACTGGGGCGCCGCGCCCGAGCTCGTCGACGACGGGGTCACCGGGGTGCGCGCCGACTCCGACGACGGGCTGCTCGAGGGCATCGCCCGCGCGAGAGACCTGTCGCCGCTCGATTGCCGCCGCCGGGTGGAGGAGCGGTTCTCGGCAGAGGCGATGGTGCGGGGCTACGAAGCGATGTACGCCCGGGTCGCCGGCTGACCTCCCGGGCCGCTCCCGAGGTATTTTCACTACGGGGGTAGTGTTATTAGAATGGCTCCGGTGCCGCCCACCCCCGCCCTCGAGATCCCCGCGCTCGAGATCGACGACCTGCACGTCGCCGTCGAGGGCCGCGAGATCCTGCGCGGCGTGTCCCTGGCCGTGGAGCCCGGCAGCCTGCACGCCCTGATGGGCCCGAACGGCTCGGGCAAGTCGACGCTCGCCAACACGCTGCTCGCGAACCCCGCCTACGAGGTGACGGCCGGGCGCATCGTGCTCGGCGGCGACGACATCACCGGTCTGGCGACCGACGAGCGGGCGGCGCGGGGCCTGTTCCTCGGCTTCCAGCATCCCGAGGAGATCCCGGGCGTGTCGGTGCTCAACTTTTTGCGCCAGGCGATGGCGCGCCGCAGGGGCATCGACGACTTCTCGGTGCTCGAGGTGCGCATGCAGCTCATCGAGTGGACCAAGCGCCTCGGCATGGACAGCCGCTTCCAGGAGCGCTATCTCAACGAGGGCTTCTCCGGGGGCGAGAAGAAGCGCAACGAGGTCCTGCAGATGGCGTTGATGGAACCCGACGTCGCGGTGCTCGACGAGACCGACTCCGGCCTCGACATCGACGCGTTGCGCGACGTCGCGGCCGGCATCGCCGAAGTGCGGCAGCAGCGCCCGCGGCTGGGGATCCTCATGATCACGCACTATCAGCGCATCCTCGAGCACCTCGTGCCCGGCACCGTGCACGTGCTGGTCGACGGCCGGATCGTGGCGATGGGCGGACCGGAGCTCGCCCTCGAAGTCGAGCGCCGCGGCTTCGACGCGTTCCGCGAGCGGGTCGCGTAATGGGCGCGCTCGACGTCGCGACGATCAAGCGCGACTTCCCGATCCTCGCGCGCGAGATCAAAGGCAAACGGCTCGTCTACCTCGACTCCGCATCGTCGTCACAGAAGCCCCAAGCGGTGCTCGACGCGATGGACGAGTGTTACCGCAACTACTACGCCAACATTCACCGCGGGGTCTACACGATCGCCGAGCAGGCGACGGCGGCGTACGAAGAGGCTCGGCGCAAGGTCGCCCGCTTCGTCAACGCGCGCGAGACGGCCGAGGTCGTCTTCGTGCGCAACGCGACCGAAGCCGTCAACCTCGTCGCGTACACGTGGGCGCGCGCGAACCTGCGCGAGGGCGACGCGATCGTGCTCTCCCACATGGAGCACCACGCCAACGTCGTGCCCTGGCAGATGCTCGCGGCCGAGCGGGGCGTGGAGCTGCGCTGGATCCCGCTGACGGCCGGCTACCGGCTCGACACGTCGGGGCTCGACCGTCTCCTCGACGGCGCCAAGCTGCTCGCGATCAGCGCGATGTCGAACGTGCTCGGGACGATCAACGATGTCGCGGCGCTCACCTCCGCCGCGCACGCGGGCGGCGCGCACGTGCTCGTCGACGCGTGCCAGTACGTGCCGCACGTCGCGACCGACGTGCGGGCCTGGGACGCCGACTTCGTCGCGTTCTCCGCGCACAAGATGTGCGGCCCCACCGGCATCGG
>DATMUX010000648.1:0-7969 GCA_035563695.1 Acidimicrobiia bacterium | reverse complement strand
ATACGTCCAGGCCGACGACGGCGTCGGCGGTTCGGGTTCGCGGGGACGCAGCCGGGCGATCACGTCGACCACACCGTCGACCGCCCGGACCAGGCCGACGACGATCGGCTCGTCGGACGGGTAACGGATGTCGCCCGTCAGGGTGACCACCCCGTCGGTGACGGAGCACTCGACGTGGTGATCCTCGGGCGGATGCGATACAAGGACGAGGGCGACGTCGGCGGCGATGTCGTCGTCAGACCTCGAGAACGTGCGCAGGATGTCGCGACGCGTGACGATGCCGACCAACTCGTCGCCGTCGACGACCGGCATGCGCTTCACGCCGCGCTGCAACATGCGGCGCGCGACGACACGGACCTCCTCGTCGGGCCCGCACGCCACGACGCCGCGCGTCATCACGTCGGCGGCGACGAACCCCGCCGCTTTCGTGGCCCAATGGTGCTCACGGCCCGACAACAGGTCGGCGAGCAGTGTGAGCGCGCGCGGCCGATGACCGTCGTACGCCTCCTTGGACACGAGATCGGCCTCGGTGACGATGCCGACCACGCGCCCACCGTCGTCTACGACCGGCACGCTGCTCACCTCGGACCGGACGAGGCAATCGACGACGTCCTTGAACGGGGTTTCGGGCCGGACCGTCCGCACGGGTTGGCTCATGATGTCCCTGATCTTCACGGTGCATCTCCCGACATGGTCATACTCCGCCACATGAAGCATCCGCCCTGCGCCCGAGGCGGCGCGAGGGTCGTTGGTCACTGCCGAGTTCGCGTCGGACCATGCTCTGCTGCGCGGCCTGCAGCGTGGAATCCGCCCCGCCCTCCGCACACTTGCGTGGCACGACCACCGCCTGGGTGGATGCGTCACGCAAGGTCACCCGGGGGAGGGGCCGCGGCGACGCGCGGTGGCGTGCACCCGCCGGCCCGGGCATGATGCTCGTCGTGGCCGGGTTGGTGGGGCGCTAATGGATCGGCCCGAAACGCGCTACGCGCGCCACAACGAGGGCTACCTCGCGTACCAGATCGTCGGCCGCGGTGCGATCGACCTCGTGTTGATCGAGACGTGGACGCACCATCTCGAGCTGTGGTGGGAGTTCCCGGAGATCGCGCGGCAGTTGCGGCGCCTGGCCGGCATCGGCCGGTTGATCCGCTTCGACCGGCGGGGCACAGGAATGTCGGACCCACTCCCGGCCGACACGTTGCCCGACCTCGCCGAGCAGGCTGCCGACGTCGTCGCCGTCATGGACGCGGCGGAGTCGGAGCGGGCCGCGCTCCTGGGCTTCTACGAAGGCGGCGCGCTCGCGATCGAGGTCGCGGCGACGCATCCCGAGCGTTGCCGCGCGCTCGTGTTGTACGCCGCCTCGGCGCGGCAGGCATGGGCGCCCGATTACCCCCTCGGTGAGCCCGTCGACAGCATCCTGGAACGCAACGCGCAGTGGAGCGCATCCGTCGCCGCCGGCGATCCCACGTTCGCGAAGCTCATGGCTCCCAGCCGTGCTGGCGATCCGGTGTTCGAGTCGTCGTTCATGCGCCTCAGCCGTTCGGCGGTCGCGCCCGGCGCGGTCGCGCAGTACTACCGGCAGTCGGCCGCGCTCGACGTCCGCGACCTTCTCGGAACGCTGCGCGTGCCGACCCTCGTGCTGCACCGCCGCGGCGACCGGCTGGTACCGCCCGAGCACGGCCGGTATCTCGCCGAACACATCCCCGGAGCTCGCTACGTCGAGTTGGAAGGCGACGATCATGCGGCGTTCACGGGGAATGCCGACGAGCTCGTCGACGACATCGCCGACTTCCTGACCGGGAGTCGGGGCACCGATCCCGACCGCCGCCTCGTTGCGATCCTGTTCACCGACATCGTCGGCTCGACCGAGCGTGCAGCCGCGGTCGGCGACCGTGAATGGCGCGCGCTGCTCGACCAGCACGACGCGATCGTGCGCCGCGAGCTCGCGCGATTCGGTGGGAACGAGATCGATCACACCGGTGACGGGTTCCTCGCGAGCTTCGCGACGCCGACCGACGCGATCCGTGCGGCGAGCGCCGCGCACGACGCGTTGCGGTCCATCGACGTCTCGATCCGCGCCGGTGTGCATGTGGGCGAGGTGGAGGTGCGCGGCCGCAACCTGGGCGGGCTCGCGATCCACATCGGCGCGCGGGTGATGTCGGTCGCACGCGCGAGCGAGACCGTCGTCTCGAGCACCGTGGAGCAGATCCTCGCGGGCACCGGATACGCGTTCGACGACCGGGGCGAGCACGAGCTCAAGGGCGTACCGGGACGCTGGCGCCTCTACGCCGTACGCCCGTAGGAGGCGTATGACGCAATCGTTGCATCAACTCGGCTGCAATTGGAGCACGAACTCCAGCGTGCCGGTGTTGCCGACGCTCGCCGGACCGCCGCTCGGGTTGTCGATGTTGTAGTCGGAGAACGTGATCGGCGTGCTGCCCTGGACCGCGATCACGTTGCCGGTCCGCCGCGCGGTGAGGGTGAGCGTCACGTCTCGAGTCGTTCCGTGCAGCGTCAGCTTGCCGGTGGCCGGGTAGGTCTTCACCACGGCGTCTTTCGGGACGGGGGCGAGATCGATGGGTCGCGTGAGCGTGAACGTCGCGGTCGGGTAGGTCGCGGTGTCCATGATCCGACCTTGGAACTGGTTGTCGCGCATGCCCTCGTCGCTCGACACCGACGTCATGTCGACGGCGAAGTTCGCCTTGTCGACCTTGGTTCCGGCGATCGTCATCGATCCGGTGACCTTCGACGTCGACCCGACGGCCGTCCCGCTCTGGCCGAACAGCGTCTCCTTCACGCGATACCGCACGACGGTGCCGTTCGCGACGTTCCAGGTGCCGGCGAGCGGTGCGCGCGTGCCGGTCGATGCGGCGGCCGGCACCGGGGTCGTCGACAGCGACAGCTTCGGCGGCGGCTTGCCCTCGACGAAGTGGAAGTAGATGTACGGACCGCCGACGACGACCACGATGATCGCGACGAGCAACCCGATGATCCAGCGCTTCATTCGGGGTCCTCGATCACCACGGTCACGCTCCGCCGCGAGTCGTTCCGGTGCGAGCCTGGCCGAAGGGTCTGTGCCCCGCCTGTGTGACGTCCCGAAATCGCTTGCGGACCGGGTGCGGTTCCGCTCACCTGGTGTGCGTGGACGCAAACGACACCGAGATGCTCGTCGTCGGGGAGTACCTCATGGCGATCGCGGGGTACGCGATGATTCGCCACGCCCTGACGACCCCGTCCGAGGCCCGGCCGAGGGTCGACGAGATCCGCCGCCTGGTGACCCGCGCCGGCGAGCCGCCGTACTCGTTGGCGATCCCGTTGACCCGTCACGAGGTGGAGGACGGGTACACGCAGTGGGCGCCGCGCTACGACGGTCCGAACCCGGCGATCGCGGCCGAGGAACCGGTGGTGCGTCGCATGATCGCCGCCGCGCCACCCGGCGTCGCACTCGACGCGGCGTGTGGCACCGGCCGCCACGCCGCCGAGCTCGCCGAGCTCGGGTATCGGGTGATCGGCGTCGACGCGACCGAGGCGATGCTGGCCGTCGCGCGGGAGAAGGTGCCCGCGGCCGACTTCCGTCTCGGCCGGCTCGAGCGGCTTCCGGTCGACGACGACGCCGTCGACCTCGTGATCTGCACGCTCGCGCTCACGCATGTGGAGGACCTCGAACCGGTGATGTGCGAGTTTGCGCGCGTGGTGCGACCCGGTGGTCGGATGATCCTCGCCGACATGCATCCACTCGCGACGATGACGGGCTCCATCGCCGGTTTTCCCGGCGACGACATCACCGCCGGCATCCCGTACGTTCCGAACCTCACGCATCATGTCAGCACGTACATCGCGGCGTTCCTCGCGGCCGGACTCATGATCTGCGAGTGCGTCGAGCCGCGCGTCGACGAGGCCGTGCTCGCGTCGTTCCCGAGCATCACGTTCATTCCGGACGCGACACGACAGGCGTTCTTCGACGCGCCGTATCTCCTCGTGTGGTGTCTGGAGCGGCCCGCACGCGCGTAACCGACGACCTCCCTGGTACCGTGCCCGTCGCCGACGCCGAACGGAGTCCGATGATCGAGCAGGTGATCGAGAAGTGGCACGCACACCTGCAGGGCCGGCTGCCGGGCGGGCTCGACGAGCTGCTCGACGACGACGTCGTCTTCTACTCTCCGATCGTCTACACACCACAGCGAGGCAAGGCGATCACGACGCTCTACCTGCAGGCCGCCGGCCAAACGCTGCCGGGCGACGCGAGTGCCGGCAGCTCGCCGGGCGGCGATGCGGCCGGACGGTTCCGCTACACGAAGCAGGTCGTCGCCGGTGACACCGCCGTGCTCGAATTCGAGACGACGCTGCAGGGCAAGTACGTCAACGGCGTCGACATCATTCGCTGCAACGACGCCGGGCGCATCGTCGAGATTCGCGTGATGCTGCGCCCGCTGCAGGCCGTCAACCTCGTGCACGAGCAGATGGCCGCCGCGCTCGAGCGCATGCAATCGAGCGACGACTCGACACTGCCGCGCTGAACGCGCGGCAGGGTTTCAGTGTTCCGCGCGGTGCTTGATGCCTCGCAGCATCTGCGTCGCCATGACGAAGTCGGCGGGCGCGGCGAGCCAGTAGACCGCGCCTACCCATGCCGGCTCGACGCGGGCGCGCGATCGGATCAGGAGACGGCTCGCACCGTCGATGTCGTCGAGCGCGAACGTCCACGACCACTCCATCCTCGCATCGAACCGTTCCGCCCACGACGGCGGCAGGTGTGTGCGCGAGAACAGCACGAGGCGGCGCGCGGGCTCGAGCGCCGTGACGGTGAATCCGCATTCGCTGTCGGGCGGCCCGTCGGGAACGAAGTCGCCCACGGCGAGGTGCTGGAGCTCGGGCACGATCTCGCCCGCGCTCGGCCAGTTGGCCGGGAACAGCAGCTGGTCGACCCAGCGCGCCGTGTACCAGCCGCCGCGGTGCCAGCCCATCTGCACGAGCCAGGGCCACACGCGCTCGCGGGGCGCGTCGATGGTGATCGCATGGTCGGTCACGAGCGTGGGGCGAAGCACGAGGTCGTCGCCCCGCAGGTTCCGCTCGCGCTCGTCGCGTGTCGAGCCGCTGGTACGGCCGAACCAGTGCAGCGTTGCCGCGGTCAATCCGAGGCCGACGAGCAGTCGACGCCGCTTTCGACGTCGCTGTCGACGTCGACGGCCGGATCCCACACGGTGACGATACTCATGACGCGGGTGCGCGTGATCAAGCAGCGGTGTATGGTCCGGCCAACGTCGCGAGAAGGGAGACGAAGTGTTCCCATCCTCGTTCGATTACGTGGCCGCCCGTTCCGTCGAGGAGGCCGTCGCCGAGAAGGCGTCCGGCGGTGATGACACCCGCGTCCTCGCCGGCGGCCAGAGCCTGCTCCCGATGATGAAGATGCGGCTGGCTGCGCCGGCGAAGCTCGTCGACATCAACCGGGTCGCCGGGCTCGACACGCTCGAGCGCACCAACGGCCACCTCCGGGTTGGCGCGCTGGTGCGCCATGCCGACGTTGCCCGCTCCGACCTCGCGTTCGGTGCGGTCGAATCGGCCGCGCCGTGGATCTCCGACCCGCTCGTGCGCAACCTCGGCACCTTGTGCGGCTCCGTCGCGCACTGCGATCCCGAAGGCGACTGGAACTCGGTGCTGCTCGCGACGGGCGCCGATGTCGTCGCGCGCGGCCCGTCGGGCGAACGCACGATCCCGATCGCCGACTTCGTCGTCGACTTCTTCACGAACGCGTTGCGACCCGACGAGATCGTCACGGAGGTGCGCATCCCGGTGCCCGCGGGACGCTCGGGCGGCTCGTACCAGAAGCTCGAACGCAAGGTCGGCGACTACGCCACCGTCGCCGTCGCGGCCCACGTCGAGCTGGGCCCTGACGGCACGATCTCCCGCGCGGGCGTGGCCCTCACCGCGGTCGTCCCCCGGAACACGAAGGTCGTTGCCGCCGAGCAGGTGCTCGTGGGCAACCGGCCGAGCGACGAGCTGTTCGCCGAGGCGGGCGAGGTCGCGGCGCAGGCGTCGGAGCCTCGCGACGACGTGCGCGGTTCGGCGGAGTGGAAGCGCAACGTCGTACGCGTCTTTACCCGCCGCGCGCTCGCCGCGGCGGCCCGGCAGGCTTCGAGCTGACGGCAGGGAGGACTCGGTGGAGATCACGGTGACCGTCAACGGGCAGGACTACACGCACGACGTCGAGCCGCGGACGCTGCTCGTCGACTTCATCCGCACGAAGGCCGAGCTCACGGGCACGCACATCGGGTGCGATACGACGAGCTGCGGTGCATGCACCGTGCTGCTCGACGGAACGCCGGTCAAGTCGTGCACCGTGCTCGCAGTGCAGGCCGACGGCCGCTCGATCACCACGGTCGAGGGGTTGAAGGGTGCCGACGGCGTGCACCCGATCCAGGCTGCGTTCAAGGAGGAGCACGGTCTGCAGTGCGGGTTCTGCACCCCGGGGATGATGCTCGTTGCCGTCGCGCTGTTGGAACAGAACCCGGCGCCGACCGACGACGACGTCCGTTGGGCCATCTCGGGGAACCTCTGCCGGTGCACCGGCTACATGAACATCGTGAAGGCCGTCCGCGCCGCCGGCGCGCAGATGGCGACGACGTGAGGGAGCGCGCATGACCCTGACGGAGAAGCCCTCGACCCCGCCCGAGATCGGCGGGATCGGTCACTCGGTCCGCCGTCACGAGGACGATCGCCTCGTCGCCGGACAAGGCAGCTTCCTCGACGACCACGTGCTGCCCGGGATGCTGCACATGGCCATCCTGCGGTCGCCGGTACCGCACGCGCGCATCAACGGCATCGACACGTCGGCGGCGGCCGCGCTCGACGGCGTCGTCGCGGTCGTGACCGGCGAGCTGCTCGCGCAGTACAACCTCGCGTGGATGCCGACGCTGTCGGGCGACACGCAGGCGGTGCTCGCGACCGACAAGGTGCGCTTCCAGGGCCAGGAGGTCGCGGCGGTCGTCGCGACCAGCCCGTACATCGCCGAGGACGCGCTGGAGTTGATCGACGTCGACTACGACGTCCTGCCCGTGATCACGTCACCGCAACAGTCGCTCGCCGAAGGCGCGGTCGTGATCCGCGACGACAAGGAGGGCCAGACCTCCAACCTCGTGTACGAGTGGGAATCGGGCGATCAGACGGCGACGGACGCCGCGTTCGCGCGTGCCGACCGTGTCGTCTCGCTCGAGACGCACTACCCGCGTTCGCACCCCTCGCCCTTGGAGACGTGCGGGTGTCTCGCCGACGTCAACTCGACGACGGGACAGGCAACGATCTACATGACGTCGCAGGCCCCGCACGCGATCCGCACGGTCTTCGCGATGGTTGCCGGGCTGCCCGAGCAGAACATCCGGATCATCAGCCCCGATATCGGCGGCGGGTTCGGCAACAAGGTGCCCGTCTATCCCGGCTACGTCGTGGCGACCGCGGCGTCCCTCGTGATCGGACGGCCCGTGAAGTGGGTCGAGACCCGCACGGAGAACCTCATCTCGACCGGGTTCGCCCGCGACTACCACATGAAGGGCGAGCTCGCGCTCACGAACGAGGGTCGCATCCTGGCGTTGCGCGTCCAGATGCTGTCCGACCAGGGTGCGTTCTATTCCGACGCGCAGCCTACGCAGTTCCGCGCCGGGCTGTTCCACGTCGTCACCGGGAGCTACGACTATCCCGCCGCGCACGTGCAGTGTCGCGGCGCGTACACCAACAAGGCGCCCGGCGGCGTGGCATACCGGTGCTCGTTCCGCATCACGGAGGCGTCGTACCTGATCGAACGGCTCGTGCAGACTGCCGCGTACGAGCTCGGCATCGACCCGGCCGACATTCGGCTCACGAACTTCATCAAGCCCGAGCAGTTCCCGTACACCACGCCGACGGGCTTCGTCTACGACTCGGGCGACTACCCGACGGCGTTGCGCAAGGCGCTCGACGAAGTCGGCTACGAGAAGCTACGCGC
>DATMUX010000647.1:0-2406 GCA_035563695.1 Acidimicrobiia bacterium | reverse complement strand
CGCCGTTCAGCTCCATGAACGTGGCCGCGGTCTTCACCTCGTCCTTGTAGTAGCCGAGGGGCACGTGCCCGCGCCGCGCGAGCAGGCCGATCTCCCCGACTGGCGCGACCTTGCCCTCCTCGGTGATGACCGTCGTCCACTCGTTCATCCGAAAGCGCGGGCCCTTGTCGGTGACGTCGACCGCGCCGTTCGCGCCCGTCTCCGATGCACCGAACGCGTCGATGACCATGACGTTCGGCGCGCGCTCGTTCAGCTCGGCCTTGATGGCGGGGGAGAGGATCGCGCCGCCCGACACGAGGGCGAACAACGTGGGGGGTACGGGCCGGTGCGTGAGCGCGTCGACGAGCGGGCGCGCCATGGCGTCGCCGACGAGCGAGATCACGACGACCTGCTCGCGCTCGACCAGGTCCCACACTTCCCCCGCGTCGAACTGCCGGCTCGCGTTGAAGACCACGGTGTTGCCGCCGAAGAGTCCGACGAACATCGACCACTGGGCGTTGCCGTGCATCAACGGCGCGAGCGCGAGGCTCACGCTCGCCGATGCGCTCACGTTCACGGTGATGTCCTCGGGTCGGTCGATCCCGGGACCGCCGTAGTTCCCGCCGCCCATCGCCGCGAAGAAGATGTCCTCGGCGCGCCACATGACGCCCTTGGGCATGCCGGTCGTGCCGCCCGTGTACAAGATGTAGAGATCGTCGGCCGAGCGGGGGCCGAGGCCGTCGCGGGCCGGCGACCCGGTCGACAGCGCGTGCTCGTACTCGACGGCCGGGAGCCCGTCGGTCACGGTGCCCGTGCCGTCGTCGAGCTGCACGAGGTGCTGCAACTTCGGGAGGCCGGGCAGGACGGACGCGACGTGCGGGCCGAACTCGGCCTCGAAGAACAGCGCGACGAGGTCGGCGTTGTCGAAGAGGTACCGCAGCTCGTCGACCACGTAGCGGTAGTTGACGTTGATCGGCACGGCCCGGGCCTTGTAGCAACCGATCATCGCCTCGGCCCACTCGGTGCGGTTGTAGGAGTAGATGCCGACGTGCTGGCCCGGCCGGACGCCGATGTCGAGGAGGTAGTGCGCGACGCGGTTCGCCCGTTCGTCGAGCTCGCGGTACGTGAGACGCCGGTCGCCCGCGACCACGGCGGTGTGATCGGGTACGGCGTCGACGACGGCTTCGAGCAGGTCGGCGAGATTGAACTCCATCGCCGGAGGTTACCGATCTAACCTCCGGCGGTGAGCACGAGCGTCTGGTTGAGCGAGGCGCGGGCGTATCCCGGCGGCGTCGTCGCTACACCGCACTACCTCGCGTCGGCCGCGGGCGCGGAGGTGCTCGCCGGCGGCGGCAACGCGGTCGACGCCGCGCTCGCCGCGAACTTCGTGCTGGGCGTCGTGACGCCGTACATGTGCGGGTTCGGCGGCGATCTCCTCGCGATCGTGCACGATGGCGCGATCCACGCGTATCGCGGCGTCGGCCGCGCGCCGGCCGGCGCGACGAGCGACTTCGTGCGCGCCCAGTCGGGCTCGGTGACGATGCCGGTCGTCGGACCGCACACGGTCACGGTGCCCGGCGCGGTCGAAGGCTGGTTCACCCTCATCGAGCGTTTCGCGACGCGCGCGTTCGCCGAGCTCGCGTCGCGGGCGCTCCACTACGCCGAGAGCGGGTTCCCGGTCACGAAACGCGGCGCGTGGTTCTTCCAGAGGACAGCGGGTATCTACGACCATTTCGGGCTCTCCGACTTCCGCGACGCGTACGGCGGCGTCGAGGCGTCGTCGTGGGTGCGTCAGCCGGAGCTGGCGCGCACGGTGCGCGCGCTCGCCGAACACGGACCCGACACCTATTACCGCGGCGCGATTGGCGCGGCGATCGCCGAGCGCGTGCAGCGCGCGGGCGGTTGCATGACCGCCGACGACATCGCGGGCCACGCAGGCGCCTGGGTCGAACCACTGCGCGCGAGCTTCCGCGGCGTCGAGATCCTCGAGATGCCCCCGCCGACCCAGGGCGTCACCGCGCTCGAGGCGCTGCGTATCGCCGACGGCCTCGACCTCGGCACCGATGGGCCGGCGCGCCAGCATCTCCTGATCGAGGCCATGAAGCTCGCGTTCGCGGATCGCGCCGCCTATCTGGGTGATCCCGACGCGATGGTGGTGCCGGCCGAGCGGCTCCTCACCGATGCGTGGATCGTCGCGCGTCGTGCCGCCGTCGACCCCGACCGCGCGCTGCGGCCGGAGCCGCGCGCCGAGCCCGACGGCGGCACGATCTTCCTGTGCGCGGCCGACGCGGACGGGATGATGGTGAGTCTCATCCAGTCGAACTTCTTGAGCGCGGGATCCGGCCTGCGGGTCGCCGAGTGGGGTCTCAACCTCCACAGCCGCGGCTCGGCATTCGTGCTCGACGACACGCATCCCAACGGCATCGG
>DATMUX010000646.1:0-3493 GCA_035563695.1 Acidimicrobiia bacterium | reverse complement strand
ACTGAGGCGAGCACCGAAAACCTGAATGCGCTTGCGACGAGGAACTTCGACTCGTCGACGTTCGATGCATGGTTCGCCGCGTACGTCGCGGGGAACCGTACGGCGATGGCGATTGCCGAGCGGCGATTCCGGCCTGCATTTCGATTGGCGTTCGATGCTTGGCAGAAAACGGATCCCGAACACAACTTGAGCGCACCGCCGGGGCCGACGTACATGCCGCAGTACAAACAGCCGGACCTCGATCGTGCGGCCCAACTCAACGCCCAGGCAGATCGCGACTACCAACAGGGTGCGAAGGCTGGCAGTAACGGCGACGACTACGTGCGGGTGACCGTCTACCTCGCGACCGTGTTGTTCTTGGTCGCGATTAGCGGACGCTTTACGTTGCGTGGAGCGCGGTACTCGCTCGTGGTTGTGGCCTTGATCGTGCTCCTGTTCGCTCTCGGAACGCTCGCTACCCTGCCACGACCACCGGCTTAGCCGACGCGCAGCACCACGCGCCCGAACTGCCGATCCGCGCCGTGTCGTTCTGCGTTCCGGACCTCGTTGTCCGGGCGCTCGCGGATCAGGCATTATGCGTGCGTCGGGACGTTGAGGTTGTTCGCGGGGGAGTCGTCGTGGCGGCGGTACGCAAGACCAGTGACGGAACGGGAGTGACGATCACTACTGGTCCAGCGCGCTTGCGTGCGTTGTGGGTGATAACAGTCGTGGTGACATTCGCGGGGGCTGTTCTGGTCTCCAAATGGGGGGCGGCCGGCCTTGCGGTCGCCTTCTTCTGCGGCCTACTCCTCGGAGGGTGGCGCGCGACCCGACTCGCCGTCGTCCTCAGTCCCAGTGGTGTCATGGTTCGCAACTCATTGCGCAACTACAGGTTGGACTGGGGCGAGGTCGAGCGGTTCTCTGACGGCAGCATCGATGCCGGATCCTCGACTTTCAAGTGGGCGCTCGCGATCGTGCCGACGGGGGACAGACGCACGATTAACTGCGGCGCGACAAGTCTCGTAGCCCAAGCAACGACGGACGAGATCATCGACGGCGTCCGTGAGGTCGCGGCGCAGCACGGCAAACCGTGCAGCCTCACCGGCTCGCTTCCGCGCGGGCGACGTGCGGGTTGGCGGCGCCGCTTTCAAAAAGGGCGCTGAAGAGAAATAGACCATGCGGAGTACCCACCTACCGCGCCATAGCTGCCGTTCGGCGATTATTGTTGGAGTGTGGGTTATGTGACGTGTTCTCCGTGCACGATGACCGCGAGTGTTTGGGTGAGTGCGGAGATGTCGCTGAGCGGGTCTCCGTTGACGATGAGGAGGTCGGCGTCGTGGCCTGTGCGGAGACGACCTTTTCGGTGACCGAGTCCGCACGCGACGGCGGCGCGTGAGGTCGCGGATGCGAGCGCGTGCGTGATCGGGATTCCGCCGGCGACGAAGTCGCTGATGGCCATGGGGAGTACGCCGTGCGGTTTGAATGCACCGATCCCGGCGTCAGCGCCAGACACAAGCCGTACGCCTGCCCGATACACATGCGGCCTACTTGGGCTTGGCGTGCTTCGGGGGTTATCCCGGTCGTCTCGACGAACCGCCGCGCCTGTCGAAACTGCGGGCTTTGCGACTCGAGGGGCGGGGGTGACCAGTCCGGGGCACGACCCAACGTCGGGCAGACCACGATCTGTCGCGCCGTCAGCGACTCGAGAAGCCGATCGGTCGTTGGGATACCCGAACGCGTGACGCAGGTGCAGTGTTCGATGCCATCGACCCCGGCCGCGATGGCCTGCTCCACGGCTGGGAGACCGTGCGCGTGCGCAACCACCGAAAGCCCCAGGCGATGGCTTTCCTCGACCACCAGACGGACCTCGTCGAGAGTGAACTGGCATGACAACACGTCAGTCCCGAGGGTCGACAGACCGCCGCTGACCATGATCTTGACGACGTCCACCCGCCGCTCGGCGCGCTCGCGTACCGCAGCCACAAGCGCGCTCGGACCGTGCGCCTCGCCCCCCATCGACCAACAGTGCCCGCCGGGGCTGGTGATCGGCGGTCCCGACGCAACAATCGTCGGACACGCAAAGCCCACCGCGCCCGCACGCTGACGGTCGCGCCACTCCAACACCGACCAGCGCCGATCACCCAGATCTCGCACCGTGGTGACCCCGGCCGCGAGCTGGGCCCGCAATCCGCACTCGATCACACCATCGAGTGCGCGGTCGTCGTAATCCGCAAGGCGATCCAGCGCACCCATCTCGCTATCGCCACACAAATGGACATGCATATCGACCAGACCCGGCAGCACCGTCGCGTCGACATAGTCCTGCACGAGGCAACCCTCGGGCACCATCATCGAGCGTTCGTCGACGCCGACGATCCGGCCGTCGTCGATCAACACGGTTACGCCGTCGCGTAGGACCTGCTCACCGTCGAACCCGCGCCGGGCACGAACCGCCAGCACGACCGTCGTCTACACGCAGCCAACACCACCGTCAACCGCGAACCCGCACCGCCGCAACACGGTCCCGCGCCAGAACTGCGGCGCCTCGCCATTCCAGCGATCGCGGCCGAGTCGTTCCGCGCAGAGCTGCTGGCGATGATTGATCGCCAAAACCTGGCGTCGAAGCGCGTGATCGGCAGCTCGGGTTCGCCTTGTGGAAGGTCGCCGCAGACCCGGACGGCTACCACGTCGAGTTCTGCCAGCGATCCCTCTCGTGACGGTCCAGCCCGTGCTCGTTTCGCTGCGCGGGTTCGGACAATCCTGCGCGCGGCGATTGGGCGTTCGGTGGCTACGGGCGGACGGGGCGCGACCGTGTTCGGGATAGTGCTGGTATCGACGTGCTCATGTGGAGGTTAGGAAGTGCACGATGCCGTTGGTGATCCCTCGTGCGATCGCGATTCGTCCTGCGGTGGTGCCGAGTATTGCGAGGTCGTCGTGTCCGCCGGGGACGGCGTTATTCAAGACCCCGAGTTCCAGCAGGACTCGTGGATGGTTGGGGAGGTTCGTGTTTGCGAGGTCGGTTCTCGGCAGGATTCCGTCGACGCCCAGGTAGTTCGAGATGGGTAGTCCGGTCGCGGCTGCGTAGGCGTCCCGGAGCGCGATCGCGAATCGTCGGGATGCGTCGACCACGGCTTGGGTTTGGCCGGGTATGAGCGTGGGTACGGCGATGTGGAAGCCGGTCGCGTTGGGTGGGCCGACGGTGCCGTCGGCGTGGATCGACACACCCACATCGACATGCGCCCGGTTGGCCATCTCGACGCGTTGGTCGATGCATGGGCCCGAACCGGTGTTGGTAGTTCTGGTCATCAGGACTTGGGCGCCGAGCGCTTCGAGCATGGTGCGCACGCGGAGGGCAACGTCAAGGACAAGGGCCGATTCTGTTAGTCCGTCGCGGTTTTCGGTACCGGTCGAATCGCAGGGATGCCAGATTCCGTTGCCGATGTAGACCTTCCCAGGCGGGACCGGTCCGCCGTTGTGCCCCGGGTCAAGCGCGATCGTTCGCCCGGTAAGGAAC
>DATMUX010000645.1:0-4908 GCA_035563695.1 Acidimicrobiia bacterium | reverse complement strand
GGAGCCACTCGTCACGGTATCGATCACGGCGCTCGGCCACGGTGGCCCCGACAACGGCCTCGACCTGACGGAAGAGGTGTTGCAGGCGCGCAGTGGGAGCCTGGCCGCGCACGGCCACGCACACCTGCCGCCGCTGACGGTGGGAGGTCATCTCGGCGAGTACATCGTCGGCGCGTGCGCCGCGCTCGGTGCCGTCACCGCGTGGTACCGCGCGTCACGCACGGGTGTTCCCGAGGTCGTCGACGCGTCGATGCTCGAGGCGATCCAGTCGACGTACGTCACGACACCCACACTCATGGCGCGCTTCCCGGGCGGGCGCATGCTCGCGTTCCGCTGGGTGATGATCCCCGGCAACGAGCCGACGGGCGACGACCGGTACGTCGGCATCACCACCATCACCGTGCAGCAGTGGCAGGCGCTCGCCCGGCTCATCGGACGGCCCGACATGGCCGATGACGAGGAGCTGGGCACGATGATCGGCCGCTTCATGCGGGCCGACGAGGTCAACGGCGCGCTGCAGCAATGGTCACGCGCATACACCGCCGAGGAGATCGTCGCCGCGTGCGTCGACGCGCGTGTGCCCGCGGCGATCGTGGGCAACGGCGCCGAGCTGCCGCGCAACGAGCAGCTGGTGGCGCGCCACGTGTTCCGGCAGCAGCCGGGTGAGTCGTGGATCAGGCCGCGTGCCCCGTTCCGGTTCCACGCCGTCGCCGATCGCGAGTTGGCCGCGCCCCGGCCGGCCGGCGATTTCGCGTGGCCGCCGCGAGCGTCACGGGAGCCGTCAAGCAGGGGGGCACCGGCCGATCGTCCGCTCGCGGGACTCACGGTCGTCGACTTCACCGCGTTCTGGGCGGGCCCGTATGCGACCGCGTGGTTGTGCGCGATGGGCGCACGCGTGATCAAGGTCGAAGCCGTGCAGCGGCCCGACGGCATTCGCTTCAGCGCCATGGTGCGGCCGCGCGAGGATCCGCAGTTCTACGAGAAGTCGGCGCTCTTCCACGCGAGCAACCTCGGCAAGCGCGGCATCACGCTCGATCTCGGACATCCCGAAGGCCTCGCGATCGCCCAACGGCTGATCGAGCGGTGCGACGTGGTGGCCGAGAACTTCACCCCGCAGGTGCTCGAACGTTTCGGGCTCGACTGGGACACCGTGCACGCGCTCAACCCCGACGCGATCATGCTGCGGATGCCCGCGTTCGGGTTGTCCGGTCCGTGGCGTGAGCGCGGCGGCTTCGCCCAGACGATGGAGCAGCTCACGGGTATGGCGTGGGTAACGGGCTACGAGGGTGGACCGCCGATCATTCCCGGCGGCGCCGTCGACCCGATGGTCGGCGTGCATGCCGCGCTCGCGCTCGTCGCCGCGATCGAGCATCGCGCGCGCACGGGCACGGCCCAGCTCGTCGAGGTCCCGCTCGTCGAGGTCGCGACCGCGGTGACCGCGGAGCAGGTGATCCGGTACGCGATCGACGGCGCGCTGCTGGAACGCCGCGGCACCGGCGGCGTGTACGCGTGCCGGGGCGACGACGCGTGGGTCGCGATCGATCGCGGCCGTGATCCGATGGAGCCCGCGGCCCGGGCCGAGTGGTGCACGACGAGGACACCCGACGAAGCCGCGCGTGACGCGCTCGCCGGCGGGATCCCCGCGGCCGCCGTGGTACCCGGCTACGCGACGCTCGACGACCGGCAGCTGCGCGCCCGGGGATTCTTCGAGGCCGTCGACAATCCGATGGTCGGCGAGCAGCACTACCCGACGTTCCCCGTCCGCCTGTCGGGCGGTCCGCAGCGGTTCTGGACGGGGCCCGCGCCCACCCTCGGGGAGCACACCGCGGAGGTGTTGCGGGAGGAGCTCGGGCTCGACCCCGCCGAGCTCGCGCGGCTCGAAGCCGCGCACGTGATCGGCACGGTGCCGCGCGCCTGAACGAGCGAAGTGAGGCGGACGCCGCTCGCTAACGTTCCCGGGACATGCCGCGTCCCCGCGAGGAGTCCGAGCTCGAACAGGTCGAAGACGCCCTCCTCGACGGCGACGTCGCGTACAACCAGGGAACCGCGCAGGCGGCGCTGCGCCACCGCGACTTCCGCATCGTCTACTTCGGCACGTTCGCGTCGAACATCGGCACCTGGATGCAGAACGTCATTCTCGGTGCCTACGCGCTCGATCTCACGCACAACGGCGCGTTCGTCGCGCTGGTGTTCTTCGCGCAGCTCGGCCCGCTGCTGTTCCTGTCGCTGACCGGAGGCGCGCTGGCCGACGTCGTCGACCGGCGCCGCCTGCTCGTCGGTCTGCAACTCGCCCAGGGCATCCTCTCGCTCGGGCTCGCGGCGGTTGCGTGGACGTCGAACCCCTCACGGGCCGCGATCGTGGCGCTGGTGTTCGCGATCGGCATCGCCAACGCGCTGGGTGCGCCCGGTCTCAGTGCGATCCTTCCCACGCTGGTGCCTCGCGAGGATCTTCCCGGTGCCGTCGCGCTCGCGTCGGCCCAGATGAATTTGTCGCGGGTCATCGGTCCGGCGATCGGCGGCATCATCTACTTCCACCTCGACGCCGGCCCGGTGTTCGCCATCAACGCCGTGACCTACTTGTTCGCGGTCGTCGGGCTGCTGTGGGCGCAGTACGCGCGCCGGGCGAACGCGCAGATCGAGGAACGGGGGCTGCACCGCTTGTTGTCGGGCATTCGCATCGCCCGGCGCGATCCGGTCATCGCTCAGGTGCTGATCACGCTGTTCACGTTCTCGTTCTTCTCGCTCGCGTTCGTGGGCGTGATGCCGGTCATCGCGAAGGTCGACCTGGCGATCGCCCCGAAGAGCAGCCAGTACGGCTTGCTCTATGCGACGTTCGGCACGGGTGCCGCGCTCGGCGCGATCACGGTCGGGACGGTGCTGGCGCGGCGATCGAAGGTCGCGCTCCTGCGGCCCGGCTTCATCGCGTTCGGGATCGTGCTCGCGGTGTTCGGCTCGATGCGCCGCGCCGCACTCGCGTTCCCCGTCGTCGGTCTCCTGGGCTACGTCTACTTCCTCGTGATCACCTGTCTGTCGACGGTGCTCCAGCACCACTTGCGCGACGAGGAGCGAGGCCGGGTGACGGCGTTGTGGATCATGGGCTTCGGCGGGACCGTGCCGCTCGGCGTGCTCGTTGCCGGGCCGTTCGTCACCGGCCACAGCACGGCGGTGCTGCTCGTCGGGGCGGTGTGGGCACTGGTGCTCGCCGTGTGGTCGAATGCGACTACCCTCCGCGAGAAAGGCGCGTCCGATGTCTGAACCGCACGCTCCCGCGTACCAAGCGGTGCGCACGCGCGTCAGCGAGCTGCTGCAGGGCCCGGGCGCGGCCGCCTTCGACCGGACTGCCCCCGCGACACCCGAGTGGCGAGTCCACGACGTGCTGTCGCACATGGTCGGTGTCACCGTCGACGTCGTGCACGGCCGCCTCGACGGGATCGCGACCGATCCCTGGACCGCGGCGCAGGTCGACGCCCGCGCCGGCGACTCGCTCGACGCGCTCCTCGACGAGTGGGCGGCGTACAGTCCCCGGTTCGAGGAGATGCTGGCCGCCGTGCCCGACGAGATCTCCGGTCAGGCGTTGCTCGATGCCGCGACGCACGAGCACGACATTCGCCACGCGATCGGTGTCCCGGGCGCGCGCGACTCGGACGCGGTCGCCTTCGGGTGGGACTGGCTCGTCGCAACGCGGACGCGCGCGGGGAGATCGGCGATTCGGTTCGTCACCGAGACGGACGACGTGGTCGCCGGGGCCGGCGATCCGGTCGTGACCGCGCGCGCCGGCCGGTTCGAGCTCGTGCGCGCGTCGACGGGCCGGCGCAGTGCCGGTGAGATCGCGCGGTACGCGTGGGATCCCGCGCCCGACCCCGAGCAGCTCCTCGCCGCACCCTTCTTCCGTGTGCGCGCGGAACCCCTGGGCGAGTAGACGTCTACCCGACCCAAATTCATTCCGACCCAAGAATCATGCGAGCTCCGCGGGAGGCGACAGCGAAGCGACCGGAGGGGAGCGGAGCGTGGAGCCGACCCAAGAATCATGCGAGCTCCGCGAGCACGGCGGCGACGTTGCGCCCGATCACGTCGAGGCAATAGCCACCCTCCTGCACGACCAGCGTGGGCAGGTCGAGCGCGCCGATCCCCGCGCCGATGCGCGTGTAGTCGCCCGCGATCAGGCCGAACGTGTCGGGATCCTCGGCCGCGGTGTCGACGCCCAGTGACACGATCAAGGCGTCGGGCGAATAGCGCCGCACCACGTCGAGCGCCGCGTCGAACGCGGGGCCGTACGCGTCCCACGTTGTTCCCTCGGGGAGGGGGAAGTTGCGGGTCGTCTGCTCGCCCGCGCCCCACCCTCGCTCGTTTGCGAACCCGAGGAAGAACGGGTACTCGAACGCGGGATCGGCGTGCAGTGACACGAACAAGACATCGTCGCGGTCGTAGAAGATCTGTTGGGTGCCGTTCCCGTGGTGGTAGTCGACGTCGAGGATCGCGACGCGCGCGCCGCGATCGGTCCACGCCTGCGCGGCGATCGCCGCGTTGTTGAGGTAGCAGTACCCGGCGAACGAGTCGGCCGCGGCGTGATGCCCGGGAGGGCGGGCGAGGGCGTACGCGCGCGCGGCGCGCCCGTCGGCGACGGCCTCCCAGGCGGTGAGCGTCACGTCGACGGCGGCGGCCGCCGCGCTCCAGGTGCCGGCGAGGACGGGGTCGCTGTCGTGCGAGTACCAACCGAGCTCGGCGATCACGTGGCGCGGCTCGACGAACGGTTGCCCGCGGATGGCGCGCGCGTACGCGACGGCTTCGGAGCGCTCGTCGAGCCCGGTGGCCGCGCGCCAGCGTGCGTGCGCGTGCTCGAGGAACTCGACGTACTCGGGCGTGTGCACACGCAGCATCGGCGCGCGTCCGAACTCCTGCGGCGTCTCC
>DATMUX010000644.1:0-3153 GCA_035563695.1 Acidimicrobiia bacterium | reverse complement strand
TTCGACGTCGGGTTGCTCACGTTGCGCCGCATGACGTGGGATGCGCCCGCGGCGCAGCTCGAGAAGCTGATCGAGTACGAAGCCGTGCACGCGATCCGATCGTGGGACGACCTCAAGAACCGGCTCGACTCCGACCGCCGCTGTTACGCGTTCTTCCATCCCGCGATGCCGAACGAGCCGCTCGTGTTCGTCGAGATCGCGTTGACCACCGGCATCGCGACCGAGCTCGCGCCCCTGCTCGACGCGCGGGCCCCCGAACTCGAACCGGAGTCGGCCGACACGGCCGTCTTCTACTCGATCTCGAACTGCCAGCCCGGCCTCGCAGGCGTGAACCTGGGCACCGCGCTCATCAAGCAGGTCGTGGAGGCGTTGCGGCTCGACCTCGCCCAGCTGCACACGTTCGTGACACTGTCGCCGATTCCCGGCTTCCATGCGTGGTGCGAGCGTGAGCTCGGCGCGCCCGACGCCGATCAGGCGTTGCGACCGAGAGAGCGCGCGCTGCTACCCGCCGAACCGGCACGCGTGCTCGCCCGGCTCGCCGACACCGAATGGGACGTCGACGAGGCGGTACGGCCGGCGGTGCTCGCGCTGGCCGCCCGCTACCTCACGACGGTGCACGAGGGCCGCGCGCTCGATCCCGTCGCGAACTTCCATCTGTCGAACGGCGCCCGCGTGGAACGCGTCAACTGGATGGCGGACCCGTCGGTGACGGGACGCGCGCGGTCGTACGGCGTGATGGCGAACTACCTCTACGAAGCCGACCGGATCTCCGAACGAGCCGAGGCGTATGCCGCGCGAGGCGAGGTCGCGGTGTCGGCCGCCGTACGCGAGCTGGTCGCCGAATAGGCCGGAAGACCTATCCGAGCAGACTGTGACGTATGTCCAATTCGGGTACGTCGCGTCAATCCCGGCACTCGCGATGGCGATCACGGATCCATGCAGAAACGGCGGGCCCTCTCACGCATGCGGACGCGGATCGTCGCCCTCGCGCTCGCACCCCTCACTGCGGTCACGCTGCTGGCCGCGACGCACGGCTCGGCGCGCGCCGACACGGCCGGCATGTGGGTGTACTTCCATCTCGCCGACGGCGCGAGCGTGGCCGACGTCGAGGCGACCCTGACCACGATGGAGGCGGCCTACCCCGACTACCTCGGGCGGGGCTGGTTCGTCCCGCTCGACGTCTCGGGCCTCCTTGCGTACATCCCGCAGCCGATGGCCGCCGCGGCCGGCGTGAACGCCGCTGCGCCGACCGTGCCCGGCACCGCGTGCGCGACCGACGACGCGACTTCGATGCGATTCTTCCCCGAGATCGTTCGCTGGAGCATGCCCTGGTTCCAGGGAATCGCCGAGACCCCGAACCCCGGAAGCTACGACCCGGCGGCCGACGCATACTCGCCCTACAACCTGGCGAAGTACATGCGCGCCGACGCGTTCTGGGCCGGCGGCTACCGGGGGAAGACCACCGCCGCCGCGGCGTATCCGTACACGAACCAGATCGTTCCCGCGGGCACGCCGGTCGACGTCGCGCTGATCGACACCGGCGTCTCGCCGGTGGGCGCCGGCGGCCAGGCGTACCCGAAGCCGCTCGGCACGGTGAGCGGGCTCGACGGCGTCTCCGTCGTGCAGGGCCCCGACTTCTCGTTCGAGTCGCAGTCGCCCGACCTTGCGCACCTCGACGCGTACGGCCACGGCACCGCGATGGCGGGCATCATCCACACGGTCGCCCCCGACGCCCGCATCGTGAACCTCAAGGTGGCCGACGCCACGGGCGCGGCGGACCCCACGCAGGTGATCGCCGCGGTCGACTGGGCGCGGGAGCACCGCAACAGGTTCGGCCTCAACATCCGCGTCATCAACCTCTCGTACGGCGTGCTGTCGAACGCGACCTGGCAGAACGACGAGCTCTCGAAGGCGGTGGACCGCGCTTGGCAGGACGGCATCGTCGTCGTCGTCGCGGCCGGCAACTACAACGACGACCCGGCCTCGCAGACGTACGGCGTCGCCAGCCCGGCCGTCAACAAGAACATGCTCGCGGTCAGTGCGTACGACTCGACCGGGCCCAAGGGGACGCCGACCGACTTCTCGAACACGACCGGCGCCAACGCCCGCATTCCCGACGTGGCGGCCCCCGGCGCCCACGCGACGTCGTGGCGCGTCGCCGGCGCGCAGGCCGACAACGCCATCGCCCAGGCGATGTGTGATCTCACACCGTCCGGGAAGCCGGCGCAGAGCTACCCGATCTTCTACGACGCGGCCGGCCACAGCTGGGTGCGGGGCAGCGGCACGTCGCAGGCGACCGCGTTCGCATCGGGCGCGGCCGCGCTGATGCTGTCGCGCTGGCCCGACCTGAAGCCCGACGAGCTCAAGTACACGCCGAAGGCGAAGGCCGTGCAGCTCAGCGGCGGCACGCGCAACAACTTCGGTGACGGCGGCATCGACCTCGGCACCACGGGCGTGTACGGCGCCGTGCCCGCGTACGACTGGTCGTACAAGTTCGGCACCGTGACCGGCGGCGCGTCGATCGAGAACAGCCGCGGCGGGTACCACCTCTGGGACGAGAAGGGAACGCGCTGGCTCGAGACGTGGGTCCCACTGATCTGCGCGATCTACTACCCGAGCGGCGGATGTCCGCCGATCCCCGACCCGTACACGTACGACTTCACCGCGTGCGGCCTGGCGCCCAACAGCGTGGTGCCGAACGCCCAGCCCCTGTGCGGCGACAAGGACATCTTCGGCAAGGCGTTCTCGTCCCCTGCCCACGCGACGCTTGCAAACAACGACAAGACGTGGACCGACGCGACCGGCACGTGGAACGGCTCGACCTGGATCGCGCCGCCGGCGGCCAACGCGGCCGGCCAGACCGTCGGGTTCCTGACCGATGCATCGACCGGACAGCTCGTCTGGCCGACCCAGCAGTGGAGCCCCGCGCAGAACTGGGCGGGCACCGACTTCGGCTGGAACACGAACTGGTCGGGCAGCCGCTGGGTCGGCAGCCGCTGGGTCGGCAGCCGCTGGGTCGCCGGCAGCTGGTCAAGCGCGGGCTGGCGCTGAGGACTCGGCACGGCGGCCCGCCCGCGCCGGCGGGCCTCCTCGCCGTTCGGGTCTGCGGCCCAGACGTGAAGATGGGCCCGCGGCCGACCGACAGAGAAGGCA
>DATMUX010000643.1:0-2036 GCA_035563695.1 Acidimicrobiia bacterium | reverse complement strand
GACGGCGTGCTGCACGAGGTGATGCGGTCACCGCGCAGTATCCAAGCCGGTGTCATCAGCCGGCTGAAGGTGATGGCCGACATCAACATCGCCGAACGCCGCGTTCCGCAGGACGGGCGCATCTCGATGAAGGTGAACGGCCGCGGCATCGACCTGCGTGTCGCCACTCTGCCGACGGTGTACGGCGAGAAGGTCGTGATGCGCATCCTCGACAAGGGCAACGCGATCCTCAAGCTCGAGGACCTGGGCTTCCTGCCCGAGGCACACGAACGCTTCGAGACGTCGTACCGGAAGCCCTACGGCACGATCCTCGTCACGGGACCGACGGGTTCGGGCAAGTCGACGACGTTGTACGCGACGCTCAACATGCTCAACGAGCCGCACCGCAACATCATCACGGTCGAGGACCCGGTCGAGTACCGCCTGCCCGGCATCAACCAGGTGCAGATCCACCCGAAGGCCGGGCTCACCTTCGCCGGCGCACTGCGGTCGATCCTGCGCGCCGACCCCGACATCGTGCTCGTCGGTGAGATCCGCGACAAGGAGACCGCGATCATCGGCATCGAGGCCGCGCTGACCGGTCACCTCGTGCTCTCGACGCTGCACACGAACGACGCCGCGTCGACGCCGATGCGACTCGTCGAGATGGGCGTCGAGCCCTTCCTCGTGACGAGCGCGCTGGACTGCGTCGTCGCGCAACGGCTCGCCCGCAAGCTCTGCGAGAAGTGCAAGGACCCTTACCAGCCGTCGGAGGCCGAGCTCGTCGAGGCGGGCTGGCCGATGGACGACATGGACGAGTGGCCGACGCTCTACCGGGCCGTGGGCTGCCCCTCGTGCGGCCGCACCGGCTACCGGGGCCGCTTCGGGATCCACGAGGTCATGATCCTGTCCGAGGAGATCGAGCGGCTCGTGATCGAGCGGCGCTCGACCGAGGACATCCAGAAGGTCGCGTTGATGCAGGGCATGGTGAACCTGCGTTCCGACGGCCTGCGCAAGGCCGGACTCGGGTTCACCTCGCTGGAGGAGATCTTCCGCGTCGTCGTCTAGCGCGCCCGGCGGCGCGGGGACGGAATGGCGCAAATCCCCCGATCCGTGTGACTCGTTCGGAGGACTGCAGACGGGACGGCCGTGACCCTTCAGGGTGACCTCGGTCACGCCGATATGCCTCTGAACCCGATCCGTCGCAGAGGGGGATCTGCATCGATGCTGGCCAATCAGTCGCGACGCTTCGGCGAGACGCTCGTCGATCGGCACGTGCTCTCGCGCGACGACCTCGAGCACGCAATCAGCGAGGCCGATCGCTCACACCAACCACTGCCGTCCGTCCTGCTGCGCATGGGCCTGGTCGGGAGCAAGGACCTGACCGCGGCGCTCGCCGAGCAGATGGGGCTGCGGTTCATCGATTTCCTGGAGACGCCGATTCACCAGGACGCGCCCGAGACACTGTCGCCCGAGCTCGCCCGCCACTACACCGCGGTGCCCGTCGACTTCGAAGGCCACAAGATCGTCGTGGCGTTCGCCGAGCCGGCCGGTGACGAGGCCCTCGCCGCGATCGGGAACTCGACGAGCTTCGAGGTGATCCCCGCGGTGGCCGATCGCGCCGAGCTGCTGCGCGCCATCGACATGATCTACGGACCCGACGGCACCGAAGGTCCCGAAATTGCCTCCGGCGTCATCGTCGACGACGACACCGGCGACGAGCTCCACATCAACGACCTGCTCGACCTCGTGATCCAGTGGGGTGGGTCCGACCTGCACCTCACGTCGGGCTCGCCGCCCGTCATCCGTGTGCACGGCGACCTCCGGCCGGTGATGGACCTTCCCATCTTCAACGGGTCGCAGATCCGCCAGATGGTGTTCTCGATCCTCACGCAGAAGCAGCGCGAGAAGTTCGAGGACGATCTCGAGCTCGACACTTCCTACGCGTTGCCCGGTCGAGGCCGGTTCCGCGTCAACGTGTTCCTGCAGCGCGACTCCGTCGGCTGCGTGATGCGCGCGATTCCGTACGACATCGTCGACTTCGACCGGCTGGGCAT
>DATMUX010000642.1:0-6301 GCA_035563695.1 Acidimicrobiia bacterium | reverse complement strand
CCGGCCGAGAAGCGCGGCGAGACCCGTGCCCGCCGGCCGGATCCCCGAGACCGTTCGCGGGTTGCGGTTGCCGGGTCACGCCCCGGCAAGTCCGGCGGGCGGAGCGCCGAAGGGCCCTTGCGCGACGACGTCTGCAGGGTGCAACCTCGTTCGGTATCGACCGAGTGAGAACGGCCATGGATTCGATGGACGACGCGATCGTCGAGCAGCTACTCGGGTTCGTGGAGCAGACCGCGGATTGCGTCGGCGTGTCCGATCCATGGGGCCGGTTGATGTATCTGAACCCCGCGGCCCGCAAGCGTCTCGGCGTCGACGACGTCGAGGGTCTGACGATCGCCGATCTCTTCCCCGGCGAATCGTTCGCGTTTTACTACGAGGTCGTCCGTCCGCAGCTCCTCCACCGTGGCGAGTGGAGCGGCGAGATCCTCGTGAAAGCCGGAGAAGGTCCGGCCGTTCCGATGTACGTATCGACGACCGCCCGGCTCGGCCCCGGCGGCGAGACGAACGGCGGGGTCGTCTACGCACGCGAGCTTCCGTCCGGCGCGGCGACGCCGCGCAGGTCGTCCGCGCACGGGGGCACCGTCGAGGAGCAACTGCGTGAGGTCCTCGCCGCGGATCCGGAGGGCGACGGCCGGTGTGGTGTCATCGTGATCGCCGTGGTGGATGTCACCGACCAGGGCGAGTCGCCCGAGGCGTCACGGGCGACGACGTTGCACGCGCTGATGTCTCGATTGCGCCGCCTCGCGAGGACGACCGACATCGTCGCTCAGGTCGGCGACGACGAGCTGTGTCTCATCGTTCGGGCCATGAGCGACGAGGGAGCCGTGTTGCGGCATGCTCGGCTCGTCATGGACGAGCTCCGTGATCGGCCGATCACGACCCCCGCAGGCGACATCCGCGCCGATATCACACTCGGGACCGCGCTGAGCACGCCCGACGACGATCCCGCATCACTCATCGCGCGGGCGCGGGCAATGATGAACCGCGGAAGCTCCGCGAAAGGTCCCGCCCCTTCGCAGCAGAATGCGCCCGAGGTCGGCCGCGAGATCTCGATCGCAGAACTGACTCGGGCGATGAGTCACGGCGACGTCAAGGTGTTCGTGCAGCCGGTTGCCGACCTTCGTTCCGGCGAGTTGATCGGCTATCGCGGTCTTGCTCGGTGGCAGCACAAGCGCCTGGGAATGCTGAAGGCCGGCGCATTCATCCCGCTCGCGGCCGACACTCCGCTGGCGAACGTAATCGATCTGTACGTCGCGCGCGAGACCGCCGCCGTCATCGCGCTCAAGCAACGCAGCGCACCGATCCAGCTCTTCACGCCGGTGTCGATGCGCCTGATCGAAGATGTTCGCACCGAGCAGTACATCGCCGAGATCGCCGACGCGTTCTTTCTCGCACCGACCCAAGTGCACGTCGAGGTGGCGCAGCCGCACCTCTCGTCATGGTCGCCGGCCATCGCCGCGGCGCTCCAATTCCTGCGCGAATCGGGCATCGGCGCTGCGGTGTCCGAGCTGGAGGCCGCCTCGGACGTCGACGACATTGCCCGCTACGACTTCGATGAGCTCCGGCTGTCGCGTCGTGCGAGCCACCGGGCGGTCGAAGACCGCAGCGAACGCGACGACCTCGCCCGGATCGTCGTGCGCGCCCACGAGCTCGGGATCACCGTCACCGCCAGCGGCGTCGACGACGAGCCGTTGCGCGACGCGCTCCGAGATGTGGGGTGTGATCTGGCGACCGGCAACGTCTACGACCGGGCCCGCCCCGCGACCACCGTCGACTGACTCCGTCGGTCCGCCTCCAACGTCGCGGGGTTTGTCAGCCGGACCCTCCTCCGTGTCGATGGCGGTGTCCCGGCGGTTGGTTGGTCCGAGGTGGCGGTGGTTGTTGTCGTGGCGAGCCCCGCGGGCGGGCAGGGCGCGGAGGCCGGGGTGTTCGCGGCGGATGGGTCGCCTGCGTCCGCTCCGGGTTGCGGGCTGGTGCCACGTGACGGCCCGTTTCATCGATCGATGTGGGCGGCGACCATTGGGCCGGGTCCGGTGGAGCGAAGTCGAGGGGCGGGAGGCCGGCTGTGGCGGTGAGCATGAACTGTTGCCAGATCTGCGCGGGATAGGTGGCGCCGAACACCGGACCAACGGGGAGTCCGAGCATGGGAGTTTCGGCGTCGGGGTTGCCCATCCATACGGCTGCGGTGTACTGGGGCGTGTAGCCGATGAACCATGCGTCGACGTTGTTGTCCGTGGTGCCGGTCTTCCCCGCGGCCGGACGGGGAAAGTTGGCGAGCGTCCGGCTGGCGGTGCCGTGGCGCAGAACGTCCTCGAGCATGTTGGTTTCGGTACGTGCAACATTGGAGCTCAGGACGCGGTGGCCCGTGTTGGTGTCTTGGTAGAGCACGATGTTGTGGGATCCGACGATCTTGGTGATGAACGTGGCGGGGAGGAGAATCCCGTCGTCGGGGAGCACGGAGTAGGCCTGCGCCATCTCGAGCGGGTGGACGCCTTGGGTGCCGAGGGTCGTGGACAGAGCGGTTGGATCGAAGCTGGTGGCACTGTCGATGCCCATCCTGTGGGCGGTGTCGATGACTTGCTTCACGCCGTCTCGCCCGTGGTGCGCGGGCCCGAGCGACATCTCGAGCCGGACGAATGCGCAATTGTCGGAGATGGCGATCGCAGTTCTGAGCGTTGGGGTGCCGCCGTGACAGTCTCCGTGGAGCGGGTTCCATGCAGGGTCCGCGTACGTGGCGAAGAGCGGGTCGGCTACGACGGTGTCATCGGGGTTGTAGCCCTGGCTGAGCGCGGCCGCGAGAGTGAACGTCTTGAAGGAGGAGCCGGCTTGACGGCCAGCTCCTTGGGTCGCCGGGTCGAACTGAGACCGGGAGAAGGGCCGGCCGTTCGCAATCGCGCTCACTCCGCCGTCATGGTTGTCGATGACGACCACCGACGCGGTGAACCGGGACGCCGGCAGCACCTGATCGAGCGCAGCCTGCGCAGCCAACTGCAGGTGCGGGTCGTACGCGGTGTAGATCCGCAGGCCTCCTCGATAGAGGGCCCGGGCACGGGCCAGGGGAGTTGCACCGAGCGCCCGGGCGGGATCGGGCTGGGCGTTGGGGTCGCCGTCGATGAGGCGGTTACGGACCTCGGCGATGTAGTAGTCGAGCCGGTGTGTGAGCGGGTAGTGAGCGCGTACAGGCAGCGGATCCGCGTTCGCGGCGCGGGCCGCGGCGGGTGTGGCCTTGTGATTGGCGACCATCGCTCTGAGGACCTCGTAGCGGCGT
This sequence comes from Acidimicrobiia bacterium, assembly GCA_035563695.1. Classification (GTDB taxonomy): domain Bacteria; phylum Actinomycetota; class Acidimicrobiia; order IMCC26256; family PALSA-610; genus DATMUX01. The sequence goes on along the minus strand of DATMUX010000642.1, from coordinate 3,033 downwards.
CGGGCCGCGCGATCGGGGTGGGTGACGGGGTTGAGCGCTTCGGGTGCTTGGAGCAGACCTGCCAGGAGCGCAGCCTGCGGCAGCGTCAGCGCCGAAAGCGGCTCGTCGAAGTAACGCTCGGTTGCGGCTTTCACGCCGTAGGCGCCATTCCCGAAGTACATGAGGTTGAGGTAGTCCTCGAGAATTTGACTCTTGGTCAGTTCGGTTTCGAGCTGTAACGCCAGAACCGCCTGGCGCAGCTTCGTCCGGAGATCGCGCTTGTCGATCCCCGGAAACGAGTTCTTCACGAGCTGCTCGGTGATCGTCGACCCGCCCTGGACCACCGCGCCCGAGTTGACGTCCTTGTAGAGCGCGCGCGCCGCACCCGCCCAATCCACGCCGTGGTGTTCGTAGTAGTGACGATCCTCGATCGACAGCACTGCATCGATCAGCACCTGCGGAACACTGCGCAACGCGACCGGCGATCGATCTTGCACGGAGAACGCGCCCATCACGCCACCGAAGCGGTCGTAGACCACCGAACGTACCGGCGGAGCGTCGATCACGACGTCGGGAACGTTCAACGGCGTCATAGCCGTCCTCAAGGTCCCACCCGTTCGGACCAACAACGCGACCGACCCGGCCAGTGCCGCGCTGCCCAACGCGACGGTCAGTACCAATCGCAAACCGAAACGAACAACCTGCACACCACACCCGACGGGTTCGGCCCGCCTCGACCAACAGCACTACCTCTTCATGCCCTGCTGGCGCCAGCGACTTCTCGCGCGCGCCGAGGTCGCCGCGCCGCGTGTGCGACCCTTCAGGGCTCGGTCGCGGCGATTACGGGAACGAGATCGGCGACCAGGTATGCGTCCTGGTCTGCGTAGTGCCCGGTTGCGCGGTTGAGCTCGACCGGCGTCAAGCGCCGGTACAGGACGACATAGCCGCTCGGCAATGCAAGCGATCGGTATCCGGCCGGCAGCCCGCCGATGGGCGGCCGGCGGCTCGCTTCCTCCAACGTCGGTAGCGCCTGAAGCTCCTGCGCGAGTGCGTTCGCCATGCCATCGTCCGTGCGCCGCAACTGCTTCGCGGCCGGCTTGGCGACGAACGCGCGCATCGGAGCGGTGCCGTCGGTTCCCGCGTGTGCATCATCGACGGGCGAAAGCTCCCCGCGCGCGACCTCCGCCTCGGCAGTACGGACGCTTCGCTCCAGAGATGTGAGATCGACCTCGGGCCGCGGACGGCTTCCGTGTCGCTCGCGGTCGCGGGCATCGAGAAGGGACACGATGAGCATTACCGTGCCCGCAACCAAGAACACGCCCGAGAGCGTGGGGCTCGATCGAAGGAACAAGCCGATGGCGGCCACCACGATCGACGCGACGCCCACCACGAGCAGAGCAAGGTTGGTGGTCCTGCCCCACTCGATTCTGTTGTGACTGCGTGTCACAACAGGAACATCTCCGGTACTCGCAGCTGACATGCTCATGTTCCTCCGTCCGTCGATGGGTCGCAGTCCGCGCGCCGGTCGAGAGGTCGCCCGTCGGTGGCACAATGTCCGATGTGGACGATCGACCGGCGGTATGGGTCGGGCACGTAGTGCTGCAGGCGACCGATCTCGAGCGCTCGGCGCGTTGGTGGGGATCGCTCGGCGTGCGACCGGTGCACCGCGACGATGACCTCGCCATATTCGAGTTGCGCGGCGGGACGCACTTGCTCGTTTTCCCGGGCGGAAGCGCTCCGCCGCCAGGCGGTGCCGCGCCTTTCGATCTGATGGTCGACGACATCGAGGCGACACGCGCCGACTGGGAGGCGCGCGGTCTCGCGCCGACCGCGCTGACCTCCTCGGTCGGGGACCACCGCACCTTCACGGTGGCGGATCCCGACGGGTATGTGCTGACGGTCTTCAGCAGCCACGTCGTCGGCTCGGTGTGAGTGTCAGGGCGCGTCTCGGCCCGAGGCCGGTGCGAAGTCGGCGGACGTCGCACCACTTCGCCGCACAACGAGTGCGCTGGTGCCCCGTCTCGACGGGCGGGACTCGAGACGAGACACCAGCCGCCACTCATACATATCGCAACCGCGAGGTGAGGGTTACCAGTCGCCGGACGCGCTGACCGAAAGTGGACGCGGTCAGCGCGGGTCGGGCGCTCCCGCGAAGCGAGACGGATCGACCGTGACGTAGATCGCGCGGCACGTCGCAACGACCGCGCCGCCCGCGCGGGCCTCGGCGCTGATGAACAGCTTGCGGCGTTCACGCCCGTCGAGCCGGGCCCGGATCTCCAGGTTCTCGTCCACGGGCACCGGGGCCAGATAGCGCACGGTCAACTCGCCCGTGAAGGACGGCTCCTGCAACTTGCCGATCACGAAGCCCGTGACGTCGTCGAACGCCGCCGCGACGATGCCCCCGTGGGCCCGGCCGGGTGCCCCTTCGAATGCGCGCCGCAAGACGACGTCCGCGACGACCTCATCGTCCTCGTACCGCACCTCGAGCTCGACGCTCGTGGGGTTCGACGAGCCGCCGACGGCCCGGTCCTCGAACCCGCGCCCACCCATGATCGAGCCATCGGGACGATTCCGCATGAGCGCCATCCGGTCGCGCAAGCTCGCGTCGCCGACCCGTCGGGCGAGCTCCGTCGCCTGCTGCGCGATGTCCGTGAGCACGTCGTCGTCGGGATCTCGCGCCGCGAACGCGTGGCCGAGTGCTCGCAACGCGGCGGCTGCCGTCGATCGTGCTTCTTCCGTCGCCATCCCGGCAATGTAGGTGGCGCCGCGACGTCCTCGCCGTCCGCCGGCGTGACAGCCGGATCGCCGCCCGTGCAATCTATGGGCCGCCGGATACGAGGGAGGACGTATGCCGCTGTTCGGGCGCCGTCATCATGCTTCGGGAGGCAGTGCTCCCGACGACGAATCTCGCTTCACCGAGTCGGCGGCCGCCCACGGTTTGCAGCCGGCGGCGGCCGCGGAATTCGACCCGGACCTGCAACGGGTAGTGAACGAGACCGCGTACGTGCTGTACGGCTTGCCTGCGCACAACGAATTCTCCGCGACCTATTCCAC
>DATMUX010000641.1:0-3373 GCA_035563695.1 Acidimicrobiia bacterium | reverse complement strand
TCGCGCGGCCGTACACCATTCCCCGCCTCGGCCGGCCCGCCGACCCCGCCCTGCTCGTGGCCCTGCTCTGCAGCGACGCGGGCGCGTGGATCACGGGCCAGACCTATCCGGTCGACGGGGGGTACGCCCCGGCCCTCTAGCGGCCGGCTGCCTCCGGCAATACCTGTGGGGCTGGTGGGGCTGGTGTTAGCGTTGGGGAATGGCCTCGCGCCGTACGTCGAAGTCCTCGCGCGCAAAGAAGCGGCCCGCGCGCGTCCGCTCGCACCTCCGGGAAGAGCTCGCCACCCAGCTCGGCGACCACAGGGCCGACATGCTCGCCATCGCGCTCGCGGTCGCGGGTGTGCTCAGCCTGCTCGCGATCTTCTCGGACGTCGTCGGCCCCGTCGGGCGCGGCATCGACACGGGCGCGGCGCTGGCATTGGGCAAGGGCAAGGTACTGGTGCCGATCGCCCTGCTCGTCGGTGCGGTGCTCGTGCTCGCCCAGCGCGGGATCGACGAAGACGACTACGACGACGACGAGGACGCGCCCCACAAGACGGGCCTGCGCTTCGCCATCGGAGTCGTGCTCCTGTGCGGCGCGACCGTCGGCGGGTTCCACCTCGCGCGCGCGAACGACACGAGGAGCTCGCTCGAGCCGTTGAAGCACGCGGGCGGCTTCGTCGGCGCGGCGATCGGCGGGCCCTTGCGCGCGGGTCTCGGTGCGGCCGGCACCGCGATCGTGCTCGTCGCCGCCGGGCTGCTCGGCCTGTTGCTCGTCGCGGGCACCGGCATGCGCGAGATCGCGCAGCGGATCGCGGCGGCCGGTCGATTCGCCGGCCGGCACGTACGCGCGTTCATGGAGGTGCCGTCGCAGCCCACGCCCGCGGACGACGCGCCCGCCGGCCGCGCGGCCGACGTCGATCCCGCCCCGCCGGCCCGCGCCGTGCTCGTCCACCCCGGGACAGGCGAGGGGGCGGGCGAGGAAGCGGGCATCGACCTCGACCTCGTCGCGGCCGAACAGGGCGACGACGACGAGGAGTACGAGGACGGCGAGTACGAAGACGACGAGGAATACGAGGAGTACGAGGACGAAGAAGAAGAAGGCGAGTACGCCGAGGAGGACGACGAGGAGTACGCCGAGGACGAGGAATACGAGGACGACGAGGAATACGACGAAGACGAAGAAGGCGAGTACGACGAGGACGAGGAAGACGACGAGGAGGATGTCGAAGAGGAGCACGCCCGCCCCGTCCCCAAGATCGCCTGGAAGGTTCCGGCCGCGAGCATCTTGAAGCGCAGCCAGTCGCGCGAGGTCGATCCGCGCATGGTCGAACAGGGCGGCGAGGTGCTCGAGGCGACGATGCGCGAGTTCGGCGTCGACGCGCGGCTCATCGGCGCGACGGTCGGCCCGACGGTGACGCGCTACGAGCTCGAGCTGGCCGCGGGCGTGAAGGTCAACAAGGTCACGGGCCTGACCAAGGAGATCGCGTACTCGATGGCAAGCCACGACGTGCGCATCCTCGCCCCGATTCCGGGACGGAGCGCGATCGGCGTCGAGGTCCCGAACAAGATGCGCCCGCTCGTGACGCTCGGCGACATCCTCAGCAGCGACGAGGCGAAGAAGGCGAAGCATGCGCTCGACGCCGCCATGGGTCGCGACATCGCGGGCCGGGCGGTGTTCGCGAACCTGGCGACGTTCCCGCACGTGTTGATCGCGGGTCAGACGGGCGCCGGAAAGTCGAGCTGCATCAACAGCATCGTCACGTCGATCCTGATGCGCACGACACCGGAGCAGGTGCGCATGATCCTCGTCGACCCCAAGCGTGTGGAGCTCGGCCAGTACAACGGTGTGCCCCACCTGCTCACCGAAGTCGTCACGAGCCCGAAGAAGGCGGCCAACGCACTCGACTGGGCCGTGCGCGAGATGGAGATGCGCTACGACCTCCTTGCCGAGGTCGGCGTGCGCGACATCTCGGGCTACAACGCGCTCTACGACAAGGGCGACATCCCCACGCCCGAGGACCCCGATCCCGACACGGGCAAGGCCTACGAGCGGCTGCCGTTCATCGTCGTGGTCGTCGACGAGCTCGCCGACCTGATGATGGTCGCGGCGCGCGACGTCGAGACGAGCATCTGCCGGCTCGCGCAGATGGCCCGGGCCGTCGGCATCCATCTCGTCATCGCGACGCAGCGGCCGTCGGTCGACGTGATCACCGGCGTCATCAAGGCCAACATCCCGAGCCGCCTCGCGTTCAGCGTCAGCACGCTCGCCGACTCACGGGTGATCCTCGACCAGCCGGGCGCCGAGAAGCTGATCGGCAAGGGCGACATGCTGTTGCTGTCGGCGTCGTCGAGCCGCACCGAGCGTATCCAGGGTGCGTGGGTCGACGAGGAGTGCGTGCGCAAGGTGGTCGCGCACTGGCGGCGGCAGGTCGTACAGCCGCTGTACGTCGACGGAATTCAGGGCGACGACTCGGCGGCGGGCGGCCGGGCTCGCGGTGACGACGACGACACCGACGAGCTGCTCGCGGAGGCGATGGAGCTGGTGGTCACGAGCGGCCTCGGTTCGACGAGCATGCTGCAGCGCAAGCTGCGCGTCGGCTTCGCCCGGGCCGGCCGGATCATGGACCTGCTCGAGCGCAGGGGAGTGGTCGGGCCGTCGGAGGGCTCGAAGGCCCGGGCCGTGCTGATGACGCCCGACGAGCTCGAGGAGCTGCGCGAGCGCCAGTGACCGAAGAGGGGCGCGAACGAAAAGCAGGGTCACGCGTCATTGCGTGACCCTGCTCCTCGTTCGGGCGACGCCCGGTGAATCAGGCGGCGCGCACCGACGGCGCGTACTCGCCGAGCGTTTCGTCGGCGGCCGCGCGGTCGTGGGTGAGATACCCGAACAGCGCCCGCCAGGGCACCGTCAGGCCGGCCACGACGAAGCCGGTGATCCACGTCCCGAGCGTCGCGTTGCGGATCGCGATGCCCCAACCGGTGAACACCGAGTAGTCGAGCGCGAGCGCGGCCCCGATCGCGATCACGAACGTGAGCAGCGATCGGAACGGCCGCAGGCGAGCGACGGCGTCAGTGAGGAAGTCGACGAGCTTCAAGGTCGCGAGCGCCAACAGCGCGACGACGGCGAAGTCGTACATGGTCCACCTCCTTGGTGGTTTCGGGCGGCTCCGTGCCTCCCATCACCCGCTTCGACCCGCGCGGATGGCAAAAGGTGACACGTCGGCCCGTCCCCACCTCCAACCTGCGTCAGAAATGTGGCTCTACGCGATGAAGCGTGGTTGACGGCCTCGCACTCTTGCGGTGGGGACAGTGTGCCAGGTGACGCCGCAGTGCAGCAGGAGTCGTAGCCGGTAGTTGTTGAAGTTGCGGAAGCCGTGCCCGACGCGCTTGACCT